>NZ_JBQSVL010000038.1:0-27567 GCF_052376215.1 Psychrobacter sp. AOP7-B1-24 | reverse complement strand
AGACATAAAAACAGACAATTTGGCTAATAAAAAAAATGCAGCTACGACAAAAACCACTGGCTTTCGCCCGCAAGTACGGCCACCACGACTGGGCGGTAACCAAAAGATAGGTGTCTTTGCCAGTCGTAGTATGTACCGACCATCAGCGTTAGGGCTATCAGTCGTCAAGCTGGAGCATATCAAAATTGTACAAGGGAGAGCATTGCTCGTCATTAGCGGTGCGGACATGATAGATGGCACGCCTATTGTTGATATAAAGCCGTATGTGGCTTACAGTGATGCACTGATAGCGGCAACAAGCGGGTTTGCACCTTCTGCTCCTGAGCTGTTGGAGGTGACGATAACGGAGTCTGCCTACGAGCAGTTTTTGGCATTAGCTGATACCGAGCAGAGTTTTGAGAATGACCAAGCAATTAATATAGAACAGGATATACAGCAAGATACGGTTGCGGCATTTATAGGTCAGATGCAGAGTCAGTTATTATTGTCTGATATGGATATTATTAAAGCACTCGTTGCGCAAGATCCGCGTCCAGCCTATCGACGCACAGAGGTACATATCACGTTTGTTATGCGCTATAAGTCTGTTGATGTGAGCTTTCAATTGATAACATTAGGGCAGTTGCAGATAACAGCTGTGGTAGATGTGAGCTTGTAGAACATTTTGCCCATTTACAGTCGAGCAAAGCTGAGTACCATTAGGCGGTACTGATTATAAATAGCCCGAGCCGATTATAGATAGGTAAGGCCGATTTTTTACCAACCAAAAAAGAAGAAAAATATGTCTGAGCAAAAATATTCGATAGTGATTGATTTGCGTTGGTGCCTAGATGAGTTGTTGGCAGATAAGGTAATCGATCAGCGTGGCTATAATCTGGTTATTACCAGCCGACGTGATAAGACGCAGCATCCACTGTTAACCATTCGTGATTTTGGTTTGCCAAATGCTCATGCGGTCGATAGCAGTGCTGAGAACAAATTAACGTTATCATGGCTGAATCAGTGGCTCGCTGCCAAAGCGGGTATGCCACTCGTGCGTATCGATCCCCTAAAAGTCGATGTGCCTGCGGTGACAAAGTTGATGTCGTTTGAATATGCACGCTCACAGCACATATTACCAGTTGAGGTCACGGTGGACGAAGTGGTCATCGGTACCGATCAGCCATTTTATACTGACTGGCAATCGAGTATAGAAAAGCTCATCAAAGCCAAAAGCTATCGCACGGTCTATATCAATCCTGAGCAAATAAATCGTTATCGCCAAGAATTTTATCAAGTGACGCAAGCGATTGCGGGTGCAAATAGCGTTCATAAGCGTGCAGCATCTGATGTTACTAATGTTGAAGCGTTATTGCAATTGGGTGACAATACCAATCCTGATGCCAATGATCAGCATATCGTAAAAGTCGTTGATTGGCTGTTGCAATATGCGTTTGAGCAGCGTGCGAGTGATATTCATCTTGAGCCACGCCGTGAGACTGGCAAGGTGCGTTTTCGTATTGATGGCGTGTTACATACCGTCTATGAGATGCCCTTAGCGATTATCGTCGCGGTCACAGCGCGTATTAAAATTTTGGGACGGCTCAATGTCGCAGAAAAGCGGAAACCGCAAGATGGCCGACTAAAAACGCGCACACCAAAAGGGCTAGAAACGGAACTGCGTCTCTCTACCATGCCGACGGCTTTTGGTGAAAAGTTAGTCATGCGTGTGTTTGATCCTGAGGTGCTGGTACGCTCGTTTGCGCAGCTGGGCCTTTCTGGTAAGCAGCTTGAAACGTGGAATGAGCTGACATCGCATCCGAACGGAATTATTCTGGTCACAGGCCCAACGGGTTCGGGTAAAACAACCACCTTGTATAGTACATTGAAGCAGCTTGCCACAGAGCAGGTTAACGTCTGTACCATTGAAGATCCGATTGAAATGATCGAGCCAGCCTTTAACCAAATGCAGGTGAATGCAGGTGTTGATTTGCACTTTGCCGATGGTATTCGCTCCTTGATGCGCCAAGATCCAGACATCATCATGGTCGGTGAGATTCGTGATGCTGAAACAGCTAATATGGCAGTGCAAGCCTCGCTAACAGGGCATTTGGTGCTGTCGACGTTGCACACCAACGATGCACCAAGCTCAATCACGCGTTTGCATGATTTGGGTGTGCAGCCATTTTTGACCTCAGCAACTATATTGGGTGTGATGGCACAGCGCTTGCTACGTACCTTATGTCCACATTGCAAGCAAGCGGTCGATGTCACGCCTGACAGTGAGATTGCAATTCAGTGGCAAGAGCTAGTACAGCCTTGGCGCGCACCAGCACCGGCACAGATTTATACCGCAAATGGCTGTGAGCACTGTCGCCATACTGGTTATCAGGGTCGTGTTGGTTTGTATGAAATCATGCCATTGTCAAATGAGCTCAAAAAACTGGTCGCGGCAGATTCGAGCCTAGATCTTCTTAAGCAGCAAGCATACCGAGAAGGCGTGCAGCCATTACGGCTATCTGGCGCAAAGCGCATTAGTGAAGGTGTCACGACCATAGAAGAAGTGATGCGCGTAGTACCTCTTAATTAAGGGTCAAAGTGTAAACTACTTTTAGCGCTCCCAGCGTACATTTTGGCGAATGATTTTGGCTGGCGTGCCCGCGACCATGCAGTTAGGTGTGATGACTGGTTTATTGACAAAAGAGCCAGCTGCAATGATGCAGCCACTGGCTATAGAAACGTTTTTAGAAATCGTCACATTGGCAGCAATCCAAATATGATCTCCTAAAACAACGTCTGAATGTGCAGTATTTATCTTAATGTCAGCGTCCATATCATAAACTTTATGCACGTCAGTGGCGCGAATCTCAATGCCGCGCGATATCATGCAAGCGTTACCAATGCTCACGCTTTTGTCACGTGCCAAGATATAACAGTCAATCGCGGTGGTGCGTTTACCAATATGAATGTGTAGATGGTTACCAACGATTAATAACTGCCCAGAGAATTTGACCTGCTCTGCGATAGTTATATGATTGTGATTGCCGTTGATGTCGATTTTTAACTTATTAAATTTACCGCGTTTGCCGATGGTAATTTGATTGTCATGACCTTTACGAATGGTGATAACTGAGCCGCCAACAATATGTGCATCACTAGCGATATCAATATGATTGCTATGCCCTTTATCTTGTAACAAAAACCGTCGCTTATACAGCTGCTTGGGCAAGATAGCTTTTATGATGGGCGATAAGGTGATGGTTTTTTTAGGGTTCATAATGGGGTCTATTGTACATTCAAATATTAGGACTATTGATAGTGTACCGTTAAACAATACTTGAAAACAGCCTGTTTAAGAACAATAACTAGAGTATGTTCTAGATCATCTATTTAAGTCATCTATTGAATTATTTATTCAGATACTGAATGCCAATATTTTTATTCATCCATTTCTATTTTTACTAACGAGACTTTTATGTTTACTGATACACATTGCCACTTAAACCGTCTAGATCTAACCAAATATGATGGTCAATTATCGGGTGCGATCGCGGCTATGAAAGAAGCCAACGTCACTCGAGCAATGGCGATTATGTGTGATTTTGCTGAATGTGATGAGATTGCCAATATCGTTAGAACCTATGGTGATGACACGCTTAATCTTGGTATGAGCGTGGGCATTCATCCCTGCGAAGATATTCGCGTATTACAATCAGCCACTGTTGAGCGTTTGGTAGAAACCGCTGCTGCAGATCATGTATGGGCAATTGGAGAGACGGGGCTAGATTATTACTGGTCAACGGAAAATAAAAAGGCGCAACAAGACAGCCTGGCTCGTCATATTCATGCCAGCCAACGTTTGAAAAAGCCACTGGTCATACATATGCGTGATGCTAAAGAAGATACAATCAATATCTTAAAAGCTGAAGGGGCAGAGCACGGCATTATTCACTGCTTTACCGAGGACTGGGAGACTGCAAAAAAAGCACTCGATTTAGGGTTCTATATCTCATTCTCGGGTATCGTCAGTTTCAAAAGTGCCCAACAAATCAAAGATGCCGCAAAAAACATGCCTAGAGACAGACTGCTTATCGAAACGGACAGTCCTTACTTAGCGCCTGTGCCCAAACGTGGTAAACCCAATGAGCCTGCATATGTACCTTACGTTGCAAGTTGCATCGCGGATATGTATGGTTGTAGTAGCGAGGAGATAGGCGCATTAACTGCAAAAAACTTTGAAAATTTACTGGCACAGTATCATTAAAATGGTTATGCTATGACCAGTCAGTCATTTGCTGTACGGGCTTATAGTTGTAGGCTGTTAATTCGTATAAGCGTATGATTATAAAATATTAATTAGGAAATGTAAGCAGATTCTCTATCGTTTTTTCTAGAAGGCTTTATATGATTTAATACTGATCATATCGCTGATCTGATATAAATGATGATTATATGCTAAATGTTGTTAGGTTTTAGGAGAGGTTATGAGTCGTCAGCGTCAGTTCAAGTTACGAGAAGAGAATATCTTGGCGATGGCAGAGCAGCTGCTACTTGAGTCCGGTGATGGTGATATTACTTTAGACAGTTTGGCAGACCAGCTGGATTTGGCTAAAGGTACGCTATATAAGCATTTCTCCAGTAAAGATGAGCTTTATTTACGTATTATTATACGTTATGAAGAGCATTTGTTTGATATCAATCGGATTGATGACTGTGCGTCGGCGGGCGTAGCGCGTATGATTTTTCAGCAATTATTTAATCCGCAAAAAGCCATGCTACTGAATCAGATTGAAGAGCGTTTAGCAGCTTCTGCTACAGGTCTTAATCGCTTATTTGGTGAACTGTATGATATTCGCCGTCAGCGCATGAAACGATTGATTGATATTATTAGTGCTTACTTAAAGGATGAGCGCAGTAGTTTGAGTACGCGTGATTATTTATCCTCGATTTGGGCCATGGGTCAGGGCGGAGCAGGACTTTTAAATTCGAGCTTTTATCAACGTTATTTGGGTCGTCGAGACACCTTGCGCTACGCCTTTGTACAGCAGATATTAGAATTGCCCAGTCATTATCCTGCTATCAGTGACGAAGTCATGGATGAAGATATGCAGGAATTGGTAGAGCAAATTGAGACTGAGTCAGAGGAGCATCGCAATACCAGTTATTAGTTGGAAAACCAACTGTCATCGAAAAACCAACTATCAATAGTTTTTAGAGCGTGTCCTTATTTTCATCAGCATTTTTGAAATGAAGACACGCATTAGTCTCTTAAGTCTGTTTCTTCACTAGATTTCCAGTTATAAGCACCATAAAACAGCATTTGAGCTTGGCGAGTGCAGTTATGAAGCATGAGCTGCTTATTCTGCTCAACCTCGTTCAAATCAATTTCATCATCATGGTCTTCCGTATAGGTCAGCTCTAACCAATCAATGATCCAAGAAAAGAACATGTTTACCCCAGCTTCAGCCAATAAACGCCGATCATAGGCATTGATATGCGTAAATGCTGGTTGTAGTGCTAAGTCATCAGCGAGGCCTTGAGCATGTTTTTTAATGAGATCGTTGATGGCCTTACGAACCGCTTCTGAACCACCATAACGTTCACTGATCAAAAACTGCCAGTAATAAGGCTGGTCACTGACCATGTACAAAAACAACTGAATACTCTTGGCAATTTGACGATCGAAGCTGCGCTTACGTCCGATCTGTAAGCTATCGCTTAATATTGCCAACGTGCCTCCTAACTCTTCAACCACCAGTGCTCGCCCGAGTGATTCCATATCATCGAAATGCCGATAAAATGCAGTCGGTACAACACCGACCTCACGCGTGACTTGTCTGAGGCTGATAGAGCTAAAAGACTGTCCTGTCATACATAAATCGAGCACAGCATTAAAAAAGGCGTGTCGAGTTTGAAGTTTTTTTTGTTCGCGACTACTCATAATATTTCAAAATTATCCGATAGGGTTTTATCATACTCATTTCAGCATGAAAATACGACTGAAATACGCAATTTGCGTGAATTTATTAAACCTACATTGCTCTGTTAAACCATTGTACTCCAGTGACCCTGCAATTCTTGCGCCAGTCGATAGGCTTCGTGGTCGTTCATACCCGTAATAAAATCCAAAATATTTAAAATATTGTGGTAAATATTGTCTGACAAGTCACGGCGATGCTCATGGAAATGTGGCTGTAGCAGCTTTAGTAGGCGCTGCTGCTCAAAAGACATGAATTGTGATGGAGCTGTAGTGTCATTCCCTGTCCAAGCGAGCGGCATAAAGGCGTCTAATAGACGATGCAAGCATTGGTTAGCCATCAGCTCCATGCGTACTTTGCTTGGGTGATTGAATATCTTTTCACGTGCCAATTCTTTGGCTTGGTTAATACCATTTTGTACGGTGGTGTCACAGTGATCAAATAGGCTGCCTCGCAGTTTTCCAGCGAGCAGGGCGTCACTATTGGCGACAAAGGCATCGGTTACAGTATTGACCAAACGCATCATGGCTCGTGCCCGTAACGACGCTAGACTTTGTCTGATAGATAAGTGTGTGGGTAAGTGAATAGTGGTCGGTCGCTCACCAATTAGCTCGTAAAATATAGCAGCTACTTCAGCGTAGGTGAGTATATTGAGATTGATGCCATCTTCTAAATCAATCAAGGCATAGCAGATATCGTCTGCCGCTTCTAGCAAATAAGCCAGTGGATGTCGTGCAAACCCATCATGTTGCTCTGAGCGCGGTAGGTTTAAGCACGCTGCCAACTCTTCTAGTTGCGAGGCTTCACTATAGAAGCAGCCAAACTTTTGCACTTTAGTGGCTGTGGCACTTTGAGAAAGGTTTTGAACATCAGGGTTGCTATGTATCGCTAGCCAAGGGTACTTCATAAAAGCACCTAATGTCGCACAGGTCAGTCTCATACCGCCTTTATCTGGATGATGCTCATTGCGAGCCAACAGCCGAAACCCTTGGGCATTACCTTCGTATGCTAGTAAATCTAGTTTTTCATTGTTATTCAGACCTTGTAATACCGTTTGCTGCTCAGGTTTTATAAACCAATCACGAATGGCATACTCTCCTGCATGACCAAAGGGTGGGTTGCCAATATCATGGGCAAGGCATGCTGCTTGTACAATCACGCCAACATCATCTGATGAGGTGCCTGTGGGTAAACCGCTGGCTAATTTATCATGGAGCTTTTCTGCTGCCATCATCCCAAGCGAGCGTCCAATACAAGAGACCTCAAGTGAGTGCGTTAAGCGAGTATGAATCCCTAGCTGATTGGTCAGCGGATGGACCTGGGTTTTTTGATTGAGCTGTCGAAATGAGTGCGAAAAAACCAGTCTGTCATAGTCTTTATGGAATTGAGAACGGGTGCTTTTATTGGCATTGAATTTTTTAGAAGCACCAAGGCGCTGTGAATTGAGAAGGTGAGACCATTGTGTGGTAGGGGGTGACAAAGAGATTGGTGTATTTAGCATATTGCAATATCCGAAACTAAGGGAGTTTCTAGCATAGCAAAATAGCGACCTTGGTACAGCATACTATAGTCAAAGAGCTTTAAAATGGCTATAAGGTAACCGACTGCAGATTGTACAAATAGTATGTCTCAGGAGGGTAACACTGTAGCCGGCTTAGTCGTTCACTGACTTATATGGTAATAGTCGTATAATAGAGCCGCTACAGTATCAACCTCGCTGAGTATCACAGTATGTGGTTGATACTCAGCTTTTTTGGTTTACCTTATTGCGAATTAAAATGCGGCCACATGCTAAGATTTTTGGCAGTTAAATAGTACTTCCTCTTCTTCGATTGCCACATCACTGTCTAGTGTTTTATTGCGCAATGTTGCTTGGTCACCATTTACTTGCCATATGATACCGTGAGTATCATCCAGTCCAATCTCACCTACATAGGCTTGTGTATTGGCATCAGTGTTATTATCTGAGATAGCGACCAAATCGTAATCTAGACCATCGATAATTAAGTTTGCAGTGTGTGGTGTACTGTCGTTATGGTAAGAAACACCAATAGTCGCAGTGGGCTCACAGGCAAACGGCGTACCTGCACTGGCATGATCGTGTCCTTCATGTTCATCATGATCGTGTCCTTCATGTTCATCATGATCGTGTCCTTCATGTTCATCATGATCGTGTCCTTCATGTTCATCATGATCGTGTCCTTCATGCTCGTCATGATCGTGTCCTTCATGCTCGTCATGATCGTGTCCTTCATGCTCGTCATGATCATGTCCTTCATGCTCATCATGATCGTGTTCTGCCGTTACTTCTTCAGATGTTGCAGTATCTGTGTCTGTACTTGGCTGACAGCCCAATAACGAGCCTGTCATGATACTTCCTATTAGTGCAACGCCTACAAATCTAGAAAAAGAGAAAGAATCAGTCATGATACGGTTCCTAAAATAAGTGAAAATAAAGATATGTTATAGTATAACAATAGACATATAAAATAAAGCCGATGCTGGAGAATATCCAGCATCGGCTCATAAATTACGGTTTGTGCTTATCGTATAAGGTTACACGTTAAAACGGAAGTGCATGACATCGCCGTCTTGTACAATGTAGGTTTTACCTTCTAAGCGTGATTTACCAGCGGCTGCTGCGCCTTTTTCACCATTGTATTCAATAAAATCATCATAAGCGATGACTTCAGCACGAATGAATCCGCGCTCAAAATCAGTATGAATCACACCAGCGGCTTGCGGTGCAGTTGCACCAACAGCGACAGTCCATGCGCGAACTTCTTTGACACCAGCGGTAAAGTAGGTCTGCATATCAAGCAAATCATAACCACCACGAATGACTTGATCTAGACCGGCTTCCTCCATGTCCATTTCAGCCAAAAAGTCTTTTTTGTCTTCTTCATCAAGCTGAGCAATTTCAGCTTCGATTTGGTTACATAGTGCGATGACGATAGAATCTTCACCAGTGGCATAGTCGCGCACTGCGTCAAGATATGGGTTATTTTCAAAACCATCCTCAGCGACGTTAGCGATATACATGGTTGGCTTTAGGGTGATTAAACCGTAGCTTCTGATCAGTTTCTTCTCATCAGCATCTAGAGTAGCCGCCCGTGCTGCTTTACCTTCTGCTAATAATGGCTCAATCTTTTTGAACACATCAAGCATGGCTGCAGCGTCTTTATCACCACCTTTGGCTTTTTTGGTTAGGTTAAATACGGCACGTTCGACCGCTTCTAAATCTGCCAATGCCAGTTCGGTGTTGATGGTTTCGATGTCATCAATCGGGCTGACGCGACCATCGACGTGAACGACGTTGTCATCATCAAAACAGCGTACAACGTGAGCAATCGCATCAGTTTCACGGATATTGGCTAGGAACTGGTTGCCCATACCTTCACCTTTTGACGCACCTGCGACCAAACCTGCGATATCCACAAATTCCATGGTCGTCGGTAGTACACGCTCAGGGATGACGATATCAGCCAGTTTCTTTAGGCGTGGATCAGGTACTGGCACGATACCCGTATTGGGATCTTTGGTACAAAAGGGAAAGTTTTCAGCGGCGATACCCGCTTTGGTCAAGGCGTTAAACAAGGTGGATTTACCCACGTTTGGTAGGCCGACGATGCCGCAATTAAAACCCATAACATTCTCTCAATATAGTAATAAAATCAGTTGATATAAAATTTGGATAAATGATAAATCAAAATTGGGCACATTGTAGCAAATTTACCTGAATAGGGGTGAGGTTGTTGTGCTGTAGACTGAGATTTAGCACCTGTTATTGCTAGCAATTTTGCCATTGTGTCTATTATGGTAAGCTGTGCTATCAAATAATAGTTTGGCTTGTGGGCGCATGACAAGTAAGTACCGATGACTCACCAAACTTGACGAGTAATCTTCATTATGAACACCACATACTCTCAGTCAAATTTTCAAACAGCTATGTATAAGTGCTCCGTATAGATAAAGTCAGCTAAAACAAATGAAAGGCCACCCCTTATAATGACGACCACAATTTTTGATACACGCCGCTATAGTTATCCGAAAAATTTCAAGGAGATTAAGCCCAAGCTTGCTCGCCTTGAGAAAGCGATAAAAAAATTAGAGGCAAACCTAATCAATGCTGATGACGATGCAAATATTGAATTACTTAATCAACGGTTGAATGGTGATTTAGTATTAAAAGTAGATTATGCCAGTGAGTTAAACCCTAATCAGTTATTGGCAGCCACCACTATTGAAGGCAAGGTATTGGTCATCGCTGGTGCCGGTTCTGGTAAGACCAAAACGCTCACTTATCGAACTAGCTATTTGTTAGAAAGTGGCGTGTCGCCTAAAGAGATTTTGTTACTGACCTTTACGCGTAAAGCCGGCAATGAAATTAAAAGTCGTGCAAAGACATTGTTGAGCAATAATTTATCTGATAAGGATTTGGCCAAAGATAAACTGCCAACGGATAAGCGGCTCAATGATATTGCTAGCGGCACCTTCCATTCATTTTGTAATATGCTGCTGCGTCAATATTCAGGGCTGCTTGGTATCAACCCACGATTTACGATTTTAGACACGGGTGATAGTGAAGATGCGATTGATCTAATTCATAAAGAAAAGAAGTATCCCGCCCAAACCAAAAACCAAGCTTTTCCTCGTAAAAAAACCTTACAAAACATCTTTTCAACGTCTAGAAATAGACGCATTCACATACGAGATTTAATCGAAAGTAACTATCCTGATATTGCGGTACACATACCGATTATTGAGCAGTTGGCAGTTGACTTTCATGAGTACAAGCGTGCCAATCACCTTTATGACTTTGACGATATTATCAGTCAAGTGGTACGTCACCTAAAGACCAATGATAAATTTCGACAGCTGCTGCAGCGTCAGTATCGCTACGTTATGGTGGATGAGTATCAAGACACCAATATTCCACAAAAAGAGCTGATAGATTTGATTTGTGAGCCTGAGTCGGTATCACTGATGGTCGTTGGTGATGACAACCAAAGCATCTATGCTTTTCGCGGTGCTAACTACGAAAATATCTTGTTATTTGGTGAAGGCTATCCTAATGCCAAACTTATCAAGCTTGAGCAGAATTACCGCAGTACGCCTGCTGTACTAGACTATATCAATGCCTTATCGGAGCAAATCACATTAGGCTATCAAAAACAGCTGCACTCTAAT
This sequence comes from Psychrobacter sp. AOP7-B1-24, assembly GCF_052376215.1. Taxonomy (NCBI): domain Bacteria; kingdom Pseudomonadati; phylum Pseudomonadota; class Gammaproteobacteria; order Moraxellales; family Moraxellaceae; genus Psychrobacter; species Psychrobacter sp. AOP7-B1-24. Next base: position 16,420 of record NZ_JBQSVL010000038.1, on the reverse strand, counting down.
ACTTCAGTCGCCGGAATCAAGCCAGTATTTAGTCGACTGCGTGATGAGACCCGCGAGGCCAAATATATCGCTGATAAAATTATCAAGCTAAAATCAGGGTTTGATTATGACGACTTTGCTGTGTTGTGCCGCACATCCTTTCAGTCCAGCTATGTGCAGCTCGTATTTATGGAGCGTCACATTCCATTTATCGTGGTAGGTGGTATCAGGTTTATTGAAAGACGACATATAAAAGACGTTTTGGCCTTCGTTAAAATACTTTATAACCCAAACGATACGATTGCATGGCACCGTATTTTGACGTTGTTTAAAGGGGTAGGGTCAGTCACCGCAACACGCTTAACGCAAGCCATTAATGCGGATAATAATTCTTTTGAGCCATTATTGACGGCAAAGTTTGCCAAAAAAAGCGAGCAGTTTGAGCCTTTGTACACTTTGCTCACCAAGGCAGATCGGGCAAAATCAGTCAAGACAGTCATTGAGCAGATTCTGAAGTTTTATATTCCTATTCTAAAAACGATTGAGGATAATTGGCGAGAGCGTAGTGAGGACTTTCGTGTACTCAAAAAACTGGCAACAGAATATAGCAGTCTTGATAGTTTCCTAGAAAACTTGGCACTCGATCCACCCAATGATTCAGTGGCGACGGCTAGCCAGTCTAAAACAAACAATACCGATAAAGTCACCATCTCAACCATTCACAGTGCGAAAGGGCTAGAGTGGCCAGTGGTGTTTGTCAATTCATTGGTTGATGGTATGACGCCACATCATCGCTCGTTGGATGACTTTGAGGAATTAGAAGAAGAACGTAAGCTGTTTTATGTCGCCTGTAGTCGAGCCAAGTCTCAGCTGTACCTCACTGCACCTGATTACTTTGCCAGTTATTCAGGTTATTTTGACAAGCCATCGCGTTTTATCGCTGAGCTATCTGCGAATGAGGTGACGGTTGAGACCGCTAAAAAGCCTGAAGAAAAAAGTAATGATCCTGAGTGGTGGTGAGGTTTCGCAGATATAATCACCACCCATTGAGCTTTATATCTTTAAGCGTCCGTCTCTGCTTGACTAGCTATACTGGCATCACTGTCACTGTCGAGTAAGGGTTCCTCAGTAGTAGTGACAACTCTGGATGCAATATACGAGCTACTATACGTAGAGTCGATAGCGATTGGATAGATCTCTAAACGTTCCAGCTCTATTAATAAGTCTTGAACGACCTCCTCTTTGCGGGTGACAAAGGTAGAGGCAAAGCAGCGCCAGAATTTCCAGCCAGCACGCTCCAAAATCCGCTGACGTTGCATGTCGCTGTCCCATTTATCAGGTCCATGATATCTATCACCATCACACTCAATGGCTAGGCTGTTGTCGTTTTCACCTTCGACTACCATATCGATTCGGTAGGCACCTGCTGTAACTTGTGGCACAACGCGATAGCCTCGCCCGACTAGAATATCAAACACCTCTTGCTCAAATGGCGATTCACACTTGTCACGTAACTCCGCGACTTCTTCCTCATCTTGCATAAATGGCGCTTGAAAATGCTTGATAAGCTCTGCTCGGTAGTAATCAGCTTGGCTAAGCTCATCCAGTTGAATACTGCGTACCAAATACATTCTATCGCGTGCTCTTGAGGCCGCCACATTCATCCGCTGAGCGAAAGTGTCTCTGGTTTGTGCATGGGCAGCGCCTGGCGCGACGACCAAGGATAAAAACATGATATCGCGCTCTTTGCCCTGAAAAGTTCTGGCATCACCGCAAGCAATGTCAAAATCAGTCATGAGCGCTTCATCCAACTCCTTATTGAGCATCTCCATAATACTGTGTGCCTGCTTATAGCCCAATAGTGAAACAACACCAATGGTTTTACCTTTATAAGCTGGGTCGGAAACGATGATCTTGATTTCATCAACGATAAATCTGACTTCTGACGGATTAATATCAGAGCCTTTTAGGCGATAGCCGTCGGTGACATAGACATCAATCAATGGTGGGTCTAAGCGCTCTGAAGGTTTGGCTCTACGTAATGGTATCAGCTCATGGTTATAAAACTCACGTTTAGAAAACTCAATAATAGGCGCCACACTACGAAAGTGTTCTTTTAACATCACACTGCTATCAGCAAACACGACTTTAAATAAGTCATATATCGAGCGATCAGGCGACATCTGTGAGCGATAAACAGGGACTTGATTGCTCAAGTACTGTGCCATCAGATTGCGAATTTTTTCGATATCAAGACCGACACCTTCTGGTGATACTTGTTTATCGTCACCAACAATTAACACTTTCTTGGCTCTCATGATGGCTGGTAAGGCCGTTAAATCAGATTGAGAGGCTTCATCAATAATAACCAAGTCAAAATTACCAAACTCTGCTGGCAAGGACTCAGAAACACGATAGTGTGGCATAATCCAACACGGGATAGCAGCACTAGCGCCAGCAGAGGCTTCTCGCGCTTCACGGCGATAATAATGTGCGCCTTTACCCGTTCCTTTACCGATACGCATGATGGCAGAGCGATATTTTTCTAAAGAGGCTCTCACGTTTGGCGTCGCATTTTCGGCGACTTTTAGCCAAGCTCGTTTGGTGATAGCTTCTTGATATAATCTTGCCAAGTCTGACTCTAAATTGCCACGAGTTTTGGTCAGTTGAACTAAATCCTTGCGACCATCGATGCTGTCGATAAAGCTTTTCAGTCGGCTGAGACGCCAAATTTCCGGCCAATTATTAGGTAATAGGTCATCTAGTTGCGTTGTGTTTTGAGCGCTAGCACAAGGCGTATGGCGTAACTGTTCGGCCCAAAGTGGTGCGCCATTGTTTTCGATAAGCTTGGTAACGGTAGCGACTGTTTGTAGGTCGGTCGTAAGATTTCTTACTCGTTTTAGCTCATTTAGCAGGTCTTTCCATATGTCTTGTAATGCATCATCAGTTAAGCTGGCACTACCAATTTTCTGATTGAAAAAAGCGATGGTTTTGTCGCTAATGTCACCGTCACAATCAGCAAGCTCACCCAGTAATCTCTCTTTTAACTTGCTACTCTTTATCAGGTTATGCCTTTTTAGATGTTGCTTCAGTATATGACTTATCTCAACCAAAGCTTCTTTATCATAACGTATTGTCTTGTTGGTATTATGAGTATCCCATTCTATGAATATAGTGCGTAGGGCCTGTTGAATATCATGTTGTAGACGGTTGATATCAAAAACGGCCTCATATAAGTAAGCGGCTGAATTTAAATCAGATAAGACATCAGGTGATACTTCAAATATGGGTAAAGATAGATCATTGGACAATACATTCCAGCGTAAGATAAGCTCTAGCGTTTTTTTTCTAAAGGCTATAAAGCTTAATACGTATTGCCAATCTTGTGCGCTTGAGGGTGGTGATGCGAGTATCCTAATAGATTCAAGGCATTTTTTTTCTGCCGATTTACCAAAAATACCTATTAAGCCAAAAGGCTTTCTACTTTCAGATAAATTAGCGATGGCATTGACCAGATCTGGATTTTTATCTACGTTGTCAGGCAATGAGATTGGTTTGCTTAAATAAACTGTTCTCTCGTTAAAAAGTGCCTTGATTTCGGTATTTAGCGTATTTAAATGCCCAATGATGTCTTGCTTGGCATTATCAGCCAGGTGTGGTTGGATATTAGTCGTCCAGTCTTGTTTAGCATTCTCAACTTTTTCAAGAAGATAGAGTAAACGAGAAGTGTTGGCAGCTGTATTGTAAGCAATGCTCAAAGTGTTAGCGCTGTGTTCCATTAAGCTTGGTAGTTTGCCTTGCTCCTCAGCTACTTGTGATTCGTTCAGATAATTTAAATCTCTGTGCAACTGTAGCATCGTATTGGTAGTAGGAATATCTGCAACCGCAGGTATTTTTTTATTAAGATAATGTAAGTCGCTTCCAAGTTTGATTCTGGCATTTTTTAGCTCAGTTATATCAGCATGAGTAAACTGAGGCTTAAACATCTCTTCTATGCCCAATTTATCGGGAAAGCTTTCGATAAGCTGCCGGTTTTGAGCCACTTCAGTCGCGGCATCTATTGGTGTAATAGTCTTGTTATTCATGACGATATCATCAAGATTTAACCGCGCCCAGGCCGTAATTTTATGGTCGGTACTTGCTAACTGTGCATGAATAGTATCGATTTGGTCATCTAGCATCATGATATCTTTTTGATAGGTCTCGCAATTGATACTCGATACTTCGCTTGATATCTTTTTGACGGTATGTTCAAACTGCTTTAGGCCTTCATTTTCGCTAGTGAGTAAGCTCACAGCGAGCGGTCGTATCGATTCAGGCAACTGCTCTTGTAGTACTTTTAGGGCAGGATCTTTCATGGAGGTGACCAACACTCTCTGGCCAAGCGCTAAGTAATGGCAGATAACATTGGCGATGGTATGCGTCTTACCTGTACCGGGAGGACCTTGCACGACCACACCGTCGTGTACATCTAGCTGCTGTATGATTTGTACTTGCTCATCGTTGAATGCTTTGGGGAAATAGAGCTCATTTGGCGTGCTGGTATAATTTTCGCTACCACCTACCATAGATAGGCCCCGATAGGCGGATAATATGACTTCTTTATTTTCGGTTGCAGGCTCTGTCAGCATAGCTTTGAGGGCATTTGGTAAATTGCCATCAGAAACCGTTTCGAGTTGCGTAGATAGTTTATCCAGATCTTGCAAAAATATATTATTGCTTCTCGGGCGAGCCATGATTACCCAGGTATCTGTTACGATAAGGTTATGCTGTGCTGTAGGTATTTTGCGCTCACCTGCAGTAGTATGGTCGGGTTGATAAACGCCAGAAGCGTCAAGCAATGTCACCGCTGATTTTAAGATAGGCTCATAGCTACTGGGTATAAAAGGATTTAGCAGTACATCTTCTGATTCATAAAATGCTTTGGTGTTTTTTAGCAGTTTGGCCAAACCTTGATTTTCCTCTACGGAAAAAGGGTCAGTTTCAAGTGTGGGCTCAGACAGCGTAGGCTTGACAATTAAAGCCATGGTTTTTTGATCTAAAGTAATTTCAACAGATTGCGTTAATAAGGGGTACTTTATCTGCTTGTTATTTGACTCATTGTCAGCATTTTTTCTTATAGCAATACCGACACCCCATACCAATTCTAGCTGTGCATCAGCGAGATTGCCTTGAAGCTTTTGATTAAGCATGAACAGCTTGGCATACAGCGTGATACTTTGACGTACTCGCTTTTCTGTTGCTAACCAAGGTTTCCAGATATTTTGGATGTAATCGTTAAACTCATTTTGTACAGCGTCTTTTTCAGGAAAGTTTTTTAGATGAATCTTTGCTTTTGAATATTCTGCTACATCTGATGACTCATCTGGATGGTTATCATCGAAACGGGTGGCTTCAACCTCAAATGGTGTGAATATTTCACTCGAATCAGAAGAGAGTAGGTTGTCATCTATTAATAATTGGACAGAAGTTTTTTCTTTTAGTGATGGTTGGTCACTAAACTTGCTTGGAAATACTAACCAATGTGCTAATAGGGTACTGCTCGGTTTTGGTACCGCATTTTCACGTAACCGTTCTAAACGCAGCCAAACATCCTCAGAGTTATCATTTGTAATATTTAGGCTAATACCTGGCAAATTTAATACATGCTCTTCTATACAAATAAAGTCACTGTGCTTTGTGAAGTCTTGAATAGGTGCTTTTTTAATCAAAGCACATTGCTTAATAAATTCAATCTGAGAGGCCAATCGTTGCGTGTAAATGCTCATTTATTACGTATTCCTAATCATCAAAAACTATTGACTAATTGGCTGATATTTTGTTGATTTAATCGTATTAACACCATTTATTACTACAGATGAAAGCAACACGATTTTTGGATAAAACCAAACTATAGCACAGAAATTAATGTTGATAAGCTATATCTGGTATTTGTAATATTTATCGTTAGCAGCTATTACTATGGGTATTATTAATTCAACTTGTTCGTTAATTTTCTTTAATATTACTTTTAAAAATACTTTTAAAAAAATGACATAACCAAAAGTATTTAATATTAAAAATATTTCACAAATAAGGGTTTAAAATTTGGCTTAATGCGTTACTATTACCACCTAATTCTGTTAGACCCTCATATTTGATACTCTGTATTAACGCCCTAAGAAAAGGATAGGTTATGCGCTATGAAGTGATTGTTATCGGTGCAGGTATGGTTGGCACGTCAGTTGCGTGGCATTTACAAAAAAACAATGCAAATGTACTGCTTTTAGATAAGAAACTGCCAGGATCAGAGACCTCGTATGGTAATGCTGGGTTGATTCAGCGTGAAGCTATTCATACACATCCTTTTCCTCGTCAACTGACTGAGATGATTCGAGTATTACCGAACCAAGGTACGGATATTCGCTATCGTATACCAGCGATTCTACGTTACCATCAAGCATTGCTACAATACTGGAAGTATTCTGTACCTGCGACGGTTAAACAAATCGAAGCTGAGTGGCAGACGCTGATTGAGCATTGCACCAGTGAGCATCAAACGATGATTGAAGCATCTGGTGCTGATGAGTTGATTACTCGCGATGGCTGGTTGCAGTTACATCGTTCTGAAGAGACCTTTAAAGAAGCGCAAGCAGCAGCCATTGATGCACGCAATCAAGGGGTTGAGCATAATGTATTAAACCTTGACGCACTTAAAGCCATGGAACCTAGTGCCAATTTTGATGGTTTCGTTGGTGCCATTCATTGGAAGAACTCTTGGCAGGTATCAAACCCAAGCTCATTGGTTAAGGCCTATGCGAAAAACTTCCAAGATATGCAAGGTACGATCAAAGAAAGCGATGTCAAAGAAATCGTAAAAGATGGTGAAGGCTGGAAAATCATCACTGATAATGATACGTATTATAGTGATAAATTGGTCATTGCCGCTGGCCCATGGTCGAATGACTTGATCAAACCACTTGGTTATAATCTGCCCTTGTTCCCAATGCGTGGTTATCATCAGCATTTCAAAGTGACAGAAAAAAACACCATCAATCACAGTATGTTTGATATGGATAAAGGCTTTGTGATGGGGCCAATGCAACAAGGTATCCGCATTACCACTGGTGCCGAGATGACTACAATGGACGCACCAAAAAACTTCGGTCAATTACAAACTGTACTGAAGCTGGCTCGCAAAATTCTGCCATTAGAAGATGCAGTAGAGTCTGAGGCTTGGGCAGGATCACGTCCTTGTATGCCTGATATGAAACCAGTTATCGGTCCTGCTGATAAGCATGATAAATTATGGTTCGCCTTTGGTCACAGCCATCAAGGCTTTACTCTAGGACCTATGACAGGGCGTCTGGTTGAAGAAATGATTCATGACAAACCATTATTGGTAGACCTTGCACCGTTTAGTGCTCAGCGTTTCGCTAAATAATTTGTTACTCTATAATGAGTCATGTTTGTCGAGTCATGATTGATTCAGCTGTTTTTATAAATTGAAGGGAGATAAAATGATAAAGAAGTTACACAGTACCCCGCGTATGAGTAGAATCGTCGTCCATAATCAAACGGTTTATTTATGTGGTCAAGTGGGCAACGCAGAAGACGATATTCAAGCACAAACTTTGACGTGTTTAGAAAAAATCCAAACGTTACTAGAAGAAGTAGGTAGTGACAAATCAAAACTACTATCAGTAAATGTTTGGATAAAAGACATGGCAGACTTTGCAGCTATGAATGAAGTATGGGACAAATGGTTTGAAGGTATCCAGCCACCAGCGCGCGCTTGCGGTGAGTCAGCATTGGCCCGCCCTGAACTATTGGTTGAGATGATTGCCATCGCTGCTGAATAGTAATCTGCTCGTAGCACCTGTGTTAAATAAAAAGGCCATGATAGCGATATCATGGCCTTTTTATTTTTTCTGCCCTTTTATGGATTACAGCTTATTATTTATCCGTTGTAACATGTTTTCAAATACCTAATAAGACTCACTTTTTTACGAATACAAAGAAGAACTACTAGGGCGTGTTGAACATTGGAAATAAATAGTAGTGTTAAAGAAATTAAGACCTTAATTTGTCAAAAAGCTAAAAGCACATCACACCCCTTTATTTACAGCACCCGATATGAGTTCCCAACTTATCCAGCGGAGTGCTGAAGGTGAGGGGATACAGCACTCTATTTTTATTGGAGCAAGGTACGATGCTGTTATTAGTTTTATAAGAGAGATAGATAGACTCAGACCTGAGCTGCGTGAAAAAGAGTTGGAAAATATAGCGATAAAACACGGTATTCATCTAATCAATGCAAGAGAGTTATACAAAAACGCGAGTGGCTTAAATAATAACGACAAGCTCATTACTCAGGTCAAAGGTCAAACTGCTCAAGCCATTATTACCACGGCATTGGATAACGCTTATAACCTGTCCGTACAGAAACCTGATCAATTACGAGAGTTTGTCAGTATTTATAAGCAAAAGCACATTACCTCTAGATCTTACTTAAAATTTGGCATTAAAAAATCTCAACATGAGTTATTGGGTGACTTCTTGAAGATAGGGTGTCAAATTATTGCTGCTCAACATTGGCAACTGACTTCTAGTGGCGCAAAAGAGGTTAGAGATTTCAAGAAAAAGCATAAATTAGATAGCGCTATTAGGGTGGGAACTAACCAGAATAGTACAGAATTTGAAGTTAGAGTTGTCAGAAAAATGAAATTCAAATCTGAAAAAAAAGCTACTTATGAGTCGTCCGGCGTCTTGAAATTTTTGGGTGAGATGTTAGTAATACTGCTTGAACAGGATAGTGAAGAATAAGTCTGATACAGCCAGCATTGTAAATTTAGATTGCCTAACTAAAGTCTCCCAAGTTAATGTCTACGGATTTGATGGCAGGGGTCATTTAAATAGTCTTACTTTACCCTAACATCAACCTAAAAAACTAAATATACCCTAATTTTATGTCTACGGATTTGACGAGATGGTCAACAACTTTAGAAAAGATATAATTGGACTATTATCGTTAGGCGGTATAAATAATACCTCCTAAGTTAACTCCTATAGGGTTACCAGTAGAAATCATTACCCACACTGCACATTAAATTGAACATAAGGAACGATCAGATAGTGACTACTCTCGTTACCATGATAACCCGCTTTTTCATACCAAGAGATATCCTGCTGATAAAACAGGGTAGTTGTAAAGCCAGCCATCAATAGATGTTGAGTACCTTGCCCTTGAGAAGAATATGCTTTAGAAAAAGCTTTAGAGAACTGAGCGATTTGTTGACCTTTAGCTGAGTAAAAGCCATCGCTTTTCTTATCTTGTTTATAGCAAGCGATATCAAATAGTCCCAGAATGTTATCTCGTGTTTTCGTCCAGCTATCACGGCAAAACGTCTGTTCTACAAACGTGCGACCTTCGTCATTAATCAGTGCGCGCGGCGTCAATACCAGCTCATCCAAACGCATAAAGCGATGAAAAGTCAGCATTGAGGGCGGACTAATTACAGGCAGGTCAATTTGCTCAGCATGAGTAAGCAATATTTTAGCCAAGGTTGGGTGATGCGCTTTATGATGGAGTAGTAAGCTCAACGTTTGCTTAGCCCGTGTCAGTGCTACATATAATGGCCTATCATGACTATAATCTGCCTGAGCGTTTGAAGATGAGTTTGAGAGTTGATCATCAATGACATAAATATGATCAAACTCCATCCCTTTCGCACTATGATAAGTGATCAATATAACCTGTGTTTTATCATCGTATAGAATAGACTCTATCGCTTGTAATACCTGCTCATAAGTCACGTTTTCCATATCTTTTGTGCGGCTAATAATCGCATCCCAAGCTTTATCTAAATGGTTTAAGCTTTGCTTATCTCGCCAGCATTCCAAAAATTCAGCAACATTACTCTCAATAAAGTCTAAACGTTTCGCGCTCAAATCTTTAAATAGCGTTTGTCCTATAAAACTATTTATGGGAGTAATTTGCTCATTTTCATTATAGCGCTGACTACTAATATTTAGAGCTTCAAGGTAATGCTGTATGGCATCGAAATATGACCATTTAGGGGCTAGTACGGCTATGGTTTCTGGCGCTGCATTTTTTTGTTCATTACTCGCTAAGCGCTGCTCAATCTCAGACGCGATCCATGCTGCCATGTCAACGCCTTTGGTTTGCTGGTAGTAGCCATAGCGAATAGGACTATTAGGATAGGGTTTAGTCGCCTTGATGCTATGCTCAGCCTGCTTTAGACGCTCACTACTTGGCAATGTAGTGGCTATAAATTCATTGGCAAGCTCGACTATGTTATTAGCACTACGATAGTTATTGAGCAGATAGTATTTTTGCTCAGTATTAACGTGGTAGTTGTCTGCAAACTGCTGGATATATTGAATACTAGCGCCACGAAAGGCGTATAGGTTCTGGTCGTCGTCGCCAACCACCATCAAATAGCCGCGCTGCTCAAAGTTATCATCAGTAGCATCACTATCAGCGTCTATGGCAATATAGCTCTCACTAGTGTTGCTATTATCGTCCTCTTGTGTTTGTAAATCTGCTAATAGCCCAATCATTTGATACTGATATTCATCGATATCTTGAAACTCATCGACCATGATGTACTGAAAGTGTTGCGGCCGCTCTTGTAGTTGACTGATGGCCTGCTCAATCATCCACTGATAGCGAGCATTATCACGGCGCTTTTGTAAGTTTTTCTCTTGGCTTAAATGCTCAATGCGCGTAGCAATCTCATCAAGCGCGGCATCAGGTGCGTCTTTTTCACTCAGTCCTGTGATTTGCCGTGCCAGCCCATGGAATGTCTGAATGGTAACATTGATTGCATGATAACCAATCAAGGCCAGTAAGCGCGATCTTAGTTCAGCTACCGCCAAACGGTTATAAGCCAATATCAAAATCTTCTCAGGCTTGATTTCTTCTATCATTAATAGATAAGCGACTCTATGTACCACCACGGTGGTTTTCCCAGATCCTGGACCAGCCAGTACCATGGCCGCACGGCTTGTTTCTTTGATGATTTGTACTTGAGTGTCACTAAAATATTTAGGCAAAATCTCTTTTTCATAATCTTTGATATAAGGTTTATGCACATCGATATCGTTGTTAATATAGGTTTCAATGACCTCAGATAGCGGCTTAGTAAAGTAGTCCTCAATCAACGCTTTTTGGACATCAGCGTCTGCCTGTAGCCAAAAGTTCAGCATATGGATGCGAGCGCAGCGATCTTGATAATGGGTTTGTAAATACTGATAGGCGTTTTCATGATACTTTGAAGTGGATTTTCGGTGTTTGCCAATAAAGAAAATAGCATCTTGCGTGTCGTCTAATCGGCTAAGCTCAATCAGCTCTAAGCGCTGTAATTGCTCAAGTTGGGTTAAGATAGTATCAGGATCGCGCTTTAGTTTTTGGGCTAAAGTATCTAGATGAAACTCTTTACCATCGCCATCTTTTTTATCGGGTAGGGCAGGTAGCAGATGCGCTTCATATAAAGGTGTCAAACCTGCTACGAGCACTTTTGCATAGCGAACCCAGCTTTCCCAATTGTCTGGCAGATCCTCATCAATTTGCCAAAATTTAGTCTGATTTGTGGAGGAAACAAACACTTGGGTCGTACCATGATTGCGCGTTTTTAAGATACCTAGTGCTCGAAACATAGGTAGAATATGACGTTTACTGGATAAATTATGGCGCTGCTGAATCAGCCAGTTGTCGAGTACTTTGGTATTGAGCTGGGTGGTGCCTTGCGTTTCTATCGCTTCAGTGCTACTTAGCGCGCCATAGCTGCTATTTAGACATTCCTCTAAAGCAGTAATAATACGGCTTAAGCGATTAAATTCACCCTTTAAATAGCGGTGTGTATATTTTAGTCGTACACGTACCACAACTTGCCACTGAGCATGACCTTGATTGACCAACTCACGTAGCCCTTTTAATAGTGACTTAACAGAGTAGCCAAGTGCCAATGCCAATTCAGGTAAATGATAGCGAGTAAGGCCAGTATTGTTGTCATTGTTAGAGCCTTCGTCACTGCTATTCTTAGCGCTAACTATGTTTGTTGTTACCGTGTTTAAGGTATCATTTGAAAGCTGCTGTAATTGAGCATAGAGATTAGACATATTAGTATGTTGGCTAGCAGGCGGTTGGCTTGATAGTTTGATACTGATCCAAGCCGGTTGCTGGTCTTTTTCAGTCAGCAATCCGTAACGCTCGAGCGCCAATAAAGCCACTCTTACTTGGGTATTAAGTTGTTCAGTCTCGTCATCTGGTGCAAGTATGGGCGCTAGTATACTGCTAGGGAACCATTGATCTTGCATGGGTTTACTGAGAGCTGGACGTATGGCGGTCCAACAGTCTCTTAAGGTATTTGTATTTGGTATGCGCGACTCACGCTCTTGGAAAAACAAAGCTTCAATGTCTTTTTGACCCCATAGCATATATGCTGCACCGACCTCGTAGGATTTACGTGCTGCACGGCCAATCTCTTGAATATACGACTCAAGGTTATTCGGCGGTCCACTATGAATAACGGTATGGATGCCCTCTTTATCAATGCCCATGCCAAAAGCATTGGTACAGACCACCACGTCTAGTTCATCATTTTTGAATTTTTCAAGTACACTCTTTTTTTGCCCCTCATTTAATTTAGAATGATAGGCGGCAGACGCTAAGCCTTTTTGGGCGAAATCGTCAGCATATTGATCACAGCCTTTACGGTTACGCAGATAAACTATAGCCACGCCTTTTTCAGGGTGTTCCGGATATTGGTTTTCGTACCAAGTTTTGCGCTCATTTATAATGTTATAGATATGCGCTTCACGCTCGTCCTTGGCTGCTTCTATAAAATGCGCAGTAATATCGTCACGCCAAATCTTAAGGCTTTCGATAGGGGTGCCATATTGCACCAAAGTTTTATTGTCAGTTAAGGCAGTAAGCTTATCTACCAGCTCACTTTCTAAATCATCTTTGACACGTGTAGAGGCTGTGGCGGTCACTAAGCTTATGGTAGGTGGTAAGAATTCCGACGCGTTACTGCTAATATTTGTTCTAGATGCGTTAGTATTGTCCTGATCAGATATCATTTCTAACATATCAAGCTGAAGCTTACCCTCTTTAATGTCGCTTTGGCGCTCAAGCTGCTTTGTAAAGTGTTCTCGAAGCTCGTCGCTATAACACGCCATCATGTGATCGGCGATACGCAAAAAGTCTGGCCGAAAATCAGTGCCCCATTGGCTAAGCGTATGCGCCTCATCTAATACCCAAAATGCTGGTGGGCGATTTTTGAGTAGTTGACGAATACTATGTGTACGTAGCCGCTCTGGACTCATATAAATAATATCGATATCGCCTTGCCAAATACCGTCTAAGATGTCTTTTTGGGTTTCTATGGACTGCCCTGAAGTCAGATAAGCAATACGGTTGGCGTAGTCTGGCAAATCAGTATGCAAGTTGACAACTTGGTCTTCGATTAATGCCTTTAAAGGCGATATCACTACGGTCAGCTGACGTTGGTACCTACTTAATATCAGTGCAGGTAGCTGGAAGGTCAAGCTTTTACCGCCACCTGTTGGTAATATGCCAAGAGGAATGTCTTCATTCATCAGCACTGCTTTGACAATAGACATCTGTCCTTCGCGCAAATGCTCAAATCCAAAAAAGTGATGACACTGTTGATTAATCCAATCTTCACTCGGCTCATGCAAATGCCAAAAAGTATTTTCAGCTTGGCTAAAACTATGTCTGTGGAAAGGATGCTTGATAAGCCATACTGGACGGCGTGCTTGTGGCTTATCAAAATATCTTAGCCAGTTAATAAAGGTGGCTAAACCAAGATGTTGCCATAGTGTTGAGTGCGCTTTGTCATTATTGCTCACATAATTATTGCCCATACAACCCTCTAATAGGTTGATAAGATCAGTTCGATTTCCTGTGGGCAAGTTGTCAAAGATAGCTTCTATATCAAAGATATTGTCTTCATCTATAGCAAAGTAGTTTTGACGGCTGAGCGTATGCAAATGCAAAAGCTGTGGTAATAGCTTGTGCAGTAGTATTTGCATATTGGTAGGTAGGATTTGCCACGCTTGTGTGCAAAGCCCAAATACACAGCGACTTTCTAAGCAGTCAAGGACTGGGTTATTATAATCGACATTGGCTTTGTAGAGCTTAGCTAAGGCGTGGCTAGGCTGGTGCGGAATAAATAGGCAGCTCAGTATCAGTGTATCCCAAGCTTTCGCTTGCCAGCCACGCAGTTTGTCAGAACCGTCAAGCTGGTTTGTTGATAATGTATGTTTATAGCTAGTGGTCGATAATGCGTCGTTTAATAGCGAATATAGGTGAGGTAAATCAAACTCAATTAGATGATGGCCACCTAAAAAATCAGCTTTATTTAATAGCTCATAAACGACATCTGACTGCTGTCGAAATTGCTGAGCATTAAAGTGCCAATAGTAGTCGTTGATTAAGAAAGCACCATCTATTAATTTCTCATTTTCGGGGTTAATTTCCAAATCAAGCCAGAGAGTTTGTTGTGGGTTCAACTTTGAGAGTAGTTCAGAGGCACTCTGAACGGCTGTCAAATCCTCTATATACTTCGTTGCATTGAGACGTAGAAACTCCGGTAGGCTGTTTGGCTTTGATGTTTGTATATCTACCGGAGATGGAAGTGCGCTATTGATGGGATCAGAGATATTGTTATGACTGTTTTGAGGACTCATCTGCCCAAATGTTTTGGAAGGTGAAAAAGAAGTAGGCTGGATAAAATCTGGTAGGTCTGACATGCTTTCAGCTTCTAAGTAGTATGTAAATAAACGAACTATAGTATACAATTTTCTTTATCTTAGCCAGAGTCATAGTGGACGAGCACTTGCAAGTATTATCATCTTCTTAATAAACCCTAATATTAATAACAGCATCTAGGTAAAAACCAAAGCACTAAATATATAGTCAATCCAAAATAAAATTGGTACAACCCATATCATGAAACAGTTTAGGTAAATTATTCTCCATCCACCCTTGGCGCAAAAACTTCGCCTGTGCCCATTTTTTCTCAATAGGGTTTAAATCGGGACTATAAGGCGGTAGAAATAGCAGGCGATGACCATGTCTATTGAGCAATCTCTGAACGCGTTTGTGAAAGCTAGCGTTATCTATGACAATCACGCATTTAGTTTTAAGGCTTGGTATTAGCGTGTCTTTGCACCAGTTGTAGAATATATCGCCATTGAACCGCCCCGACTTTATCGGAGGCTGATTTACTTGAGTCAGGCAGCAATGCCTGACAGGATTAAATTATCATAATACCGCTTTTCAAACTCAAAGGGCGACACATATCCAATCGTGCTATGCAGTCGTGTTTTGTTAAACCAATCGACCCATTCAAGGGTTGCCAGTTCAACATCGTTCACACCAGACCAGCACTCTTTCAAATAATGAATCACCTCAGACTTGTACAGCCCATTGACCGTTTCAGCCAGTGCGTTGTCATAAGAATCACCCGTAGTGCCAACAGAGGCAATCACACCGCAGTCAGCCATCTTATCTGTGTAGCGAATGGATAAATACTGAACCCCTCGATCACTGTGATGAATCACATCTTTGGGATTATTCCTATCTGCTATCGCTTGATTGAGCGCGGCCATCACCATATCGGTGTTCATGCGATTGGATACTTTCCAGCCCACAATGGCACGAGCGAACACATCAATAATAAAAGCAGTATAAACCCAGCCACTCAGTGTCTTGATATAGGTAAAATCTGCAACCCAAAGCTGATTAGGACGACGGGCATTAAAGTTACGATTGACCAAGTCATCAGCGCGCTTTTGGTCGTCACGGCTGTTGGTGGTGATCTTGCCCTTACCGCGCCAGATGCCTTGCATACCATACTGCTTCATTAAACGCTCTATGGTACAACGAGCAACCTTTAACCCGTCAGCTTTCATCTGCTGCCATACTTTACGCGCACCGTAACGGCATTTACTGTCCTGCCAAATACGTTTAATCTCTCTGAGATAATAGTCATCATGCTGACTGCGTAATGAGCGCTTCTCAGGGCAGTCCTCTAAGTCTTTAGCACGGTAGTAGGTTGATGGGGCAATCGGTAGTACTCTACAAATCAGCTCGACCCCATAACTACCTCTATAGTCATCAATAAACTGAACCATTATCTGGGTGGACGGTCGAGCTCCGCCTGGGCTTCAAGACCAGCAGCCTTACGTATAATCTCATTGGCTTGCTTGAGCTCTTTATTCTCGCGTTCAAGCTCTTTAATACGTTGCTCTTGGCTTTGGGCTTGCACTGAGGCAGGAATAGTTTGATCTATGTGCTTTTTATGCCATGACCGCAGGGTTTCAGGCGTACAGCCAATCTTAGGGGCAATTGCTTGAATAGCTGACCAGGTGGAAGGATAGTCGCTTAATGCTTCAATCAGCATGCGAA
>NZ_JBQSVL010000037.1:0-29132 GCF_052376215.1 Psychrobacter sp. AOP7-B1-24 | reverse complement strand
TTGTAGTTGCTCAAACCCCCTTTAAAACAGATGTTTTTTATGGATTAATGTTTGTTATTAATGTAATGTAAACAGATATTGCTTTGATGACGAAACTAGCCTATGATGTAACCAACTTAATACAATTAATATAAACATTTATAAAATCAATAATATACCAGACTGGTTTGATGCTTCTTAAAGTCTTGTCTCTATGTTTTTTCTAAAGTTAGTATGGTTGTCTTAGCTGCATTTATCTAAAAATAGGGAGAGGGGAGTTGTCAACAATCAACGATTCGACAAATCCAGTAACGACAGGTCTTTGCCAGTTTGTATATATAAGTAAAATTACATCGACTGGCCTTTCAAGCCCTAGTACGCTTAATGACATCTCGGAGGGTTCTATTGCACGTAATAGGGCTGATAACATCACGGGCATTCTCTGTTATGGTAATGGCTACTTCTTGCAGTATATAGAAGGTTCAGAGCAGGATCTAACCAACCTGAAAAATCGTCTATTAGTAGACGGAAGACATAAAGAGCTGCAGATTTTAGATTTTTCAGAAATTAGCAAGCGCCGTTTTACAGATTGGTCACTACGTTCAGTTACGCTTGAGCGTTGGATGATGAAAGAGCCAGAACTGAAAAAGTTTATGCCATTCCAGCCGTATGAATGGGCCCCAAATGAATGGCCAGCGTTTTTAGATATTCTACAAGGGTATTATGAAGAACAAGTAAGAATTGGCAATATTGACACACCGCCTATCAAGTACAGCACACTAGGTGTGACATTGAGCAAGGTGATTGGTCAACATCAAGCGTTCTTTTTGATTCAAACTGTACTTGGACTAATGATCATTCTGACAGTGCTATGGTTGGTATTATCAGATAAAGTTTGATAGCTATTTTTATGATAGACACTACAATGTTAGGCATTAGCCCTTAAAAAGGATAGCGTGTTAAAATTTAAGCATAAAAAAACCCCACTCATAATATTTTATGAGTGGGGTTTTTGGTGGTTTACTTATTAGTCTTATCAGATACTTTAATGTATCTTTGCTAACAAGTGACGCCAAATAGTGGCGTCCCCAGGGGGATTCGAACCCCCGTTACCGCCGTGAAAGGGCGGTGTCCTAGGCCTCTAGACGATGGGGACTAGTACAACGCTTCAGCTGCTTTCACCATTTATGCCGAAGTGGTGCGTATTCTAATGGCGTCTGCGTTTTCTGTCAAGCCTTTTTTTTCGTCTTTTTAAAATTAAATATCTTTTTTTGATTGCGCGGCGAGGATGTAAGTCTTTACGCTTTAAATGGTAGCGAATCCATAAAGAAGTACAAGCGCTAATGGTCAACGCGAGTAGCATATAACCGATGATAGTTCCCCATAATTTTAATTGTGGATCCATGATAAAGTCCCTTCTATTGAGCCTCGTAGCATTTACAACATTTGCTATCAAGGTAGCGTGGGCAACTTAAACCATCTATAGGATACAACGACACCATCTCAGAGTGCATTGTTATAGGTTGACGGCTCGTTTATGGGTTGTGAATCATTTTAAGTCAGTCACACTCAGTCGTTAAACGAGGGGGGTGTCGGTCATGATACCAATCATATCCCTATTGATTGTAAAATCAAGATGTTAAAGTCATCAAGTATTACAAATAGCACTATTATGAGCGGTTGGCAATATAGGATATGTGACTTACTGACTGTCACTGTCAGACAATTCATCCGCACTGTCTTCGTTATGCATTGCATTCGCTAGCATCGGATAGTGGTTAAGAATATGACAAAACAGCTCAGCAGTCTTTTGCGTATCATATAGTGCAGAGTGAGCGTCTTTGCCATCAAAATCTAGTCCTGCTGCTTTACAAGCACGTGCTAATACGGTTTGACCAAATGCCAGCGCAGATAATGTCACGGTGTCAAATACTGAAAAATTATGGAATGGATTGTGGTTTTTGCTATTGGTACGTAGCACGGCAGCATTTAAAAAGGCTAGGTCAAAATGGGCATTGTGTCCTATCAATACGCATTGACGACATTCTTCGCTACGGCGCACTTCCTTTAAACCCTTAAAAATACGGCGTAACGCAGTTTTTTCATCTTCAGCAATGGCTTTACGCAGTGGGTTGTTTGGATCGATACCTGTGAAAGAGAGAGCACTTGGCTCTAAATTTGCGCCTTCAAAAGGTTCAACATGGGCATTGAATGCTTCGCCTGGATAAAACAAACCTTGCTCATTCAGTAGCACTGGAATACAGGCAATTTCTAATAAAGCATCTGTTTGTGCATTAAAACCTGCTGTTTCAACATCGACGACGACAGGCAAAAATTTACGAAAACGCTCTTTTAAACGCATTGGGGTTTGTTCGTCTGTTGCAGCATCATTTTGAGTGGTCATATAAAGTTAAATCACTTTTATCAGTCATAAAGTCAATTTAATATAAAAGAATGACAGCGCTAACCTCGCTTGAGATGTCACATCTACCTACTGAGATTAGTCGCTTTGATCTTATTTTAAATTGAATCAACAATACGGTTATATTTAGTTAAACAACAAGCATCTGATGATGGATGTCACACTGCCTATTACAAAGACAGGGTGTCCATCATAGAGTTAAAGATAGAGCGTTCTGCGGTATTTGCTTTATGCTTTAATAGACCAAGGCAGCATCTCACCTGCCATGAGTGGGGTCACAGTGCCACCGTCAAAGTAGGGATAAGCGATTGGGACTTGCATAGGCGTATTAACAAGGGTGATAGTACTCTCATTTAATGGCATACCATAAAATTGGGCGCCAAAGCGACTGGCAAAACCCTCTAGCTTATCTATTTTACCAACACTATCAAAAGCAGTGGCATACAGTGACAAAGCGTGAGCAGCGCTATAGCAACCAGCACAACCACAAGCAGCTTCTTTCTTATCTGTCGCATGTGGCGCAGAGTCAGTGCCTAAAAAGAATTTTGGACTACCACTGGTTGCAACATCTAATAATACTTTTTGGTGACTTTCACGCTTTAAGATAGGCAAGCAATAAAAATGCGGTTTGATACCACCAACCAATAAGTGATTACGGTTAAACATCAAATGCTGCGGCGTGATAGTAGCAGCAATGTTATTACCTTGAGCCAATACAAAGTCAGCTGCATCACTGGTGGTAATATGTTCGACGACAATTTTTAATGCAGGGAATTTGGCGATTATTTGAGCAAGCACTTCGTCTAAAAACCGTTTTTCACGGTCAAAAATATCTACATGGTTTTGAGTGACTTCACCGTGTATGAGTAAAGGCATGTTGTATTTTTCTAGCGCATCAAACACATCGACGCAGGCATTTATATCTGTCACGCCATCAGTAGAGTTGGTAGTGGCACCCGCAGGATAAAGTTTAACGGCTTGTACGATACCTGATTTGGCTGCCATCTCGATATCGTGTGCGGTAGTTTTATCTGTTAGGTATAAAGTCATACGTGGATCAAACGCCGTTTTGCGCTCAGTGCTCAAATCGCTAGCTTCAAGATGAGCCATGATACGTGAGCGGTAAGCTAAGGCGTCATCGACATTCTTGACGGGCGGTACTAGGTTTGGCATGCAAATGACACGATTAAAGCTATTTGCTGCATGCGGTACTGTTGTACTTAGGGCATTACCGTCGCGTAAGTGAATATGCCAGTCATCTGGTTGAAGGATGGTCAACTCTCTAATCGAATCAGTCATAATGTTATAGCGCTCTATGTCGTCATATACAGGAAGTAAAAGGGAGTAGTACTATGTTGCTATCATAACAGATTTGCCCACTTGACTAAATATGCAGCTAACTATCTATCTATGCATAATTTATGACTCGCTCTGTGAGATGATTAGAATATTTGCTTATATACTATTAGAGTGTGACTATATCGTCATCAAGAGGTTCTTTTGTAAGAATAAGGAAAACCTTATAT
Organism: Psychrobacter sp. AOP7-B1-24; assembly: GCF_052376215.1. NCBI lineage: Bacteria > Pseudomonadati > Pseudomonadota > Gammaproteobacteria > Moraxellales > Moraxellaceae > Psychrobacter > Psychrobacter sp. AOP7-B1-24. The sequence continues at coordinate 25,205 of NZ_JBQSVL010000037.1, read as the reverse complement.
ATCCAGTATTTAAGTCGAAACCTTGCCGCCTTAGGGCAGTTGTACTTTTGCCCATAGCAAATATGATGTACACTGAGCAGGTAATTTATCTTTTGATTTTATCTTAACGTTGCTACTAAAACTAAATGCTCATAATAGGAGTTATTCATGGCTCAACTTGATCCAAAAAATATTAATAAAATCGTTTTGGCCTATTCTGGAGGCCTTGATACCTCTATCATCGCTAAATGGCTACAAGAAACCTATGATGCAGAAGTCATTACTTTTACCGCTGATATCGGTCAAGGTGAAGAAGTTGAGCCGGCACGTGCTAAAGCGAAAGCTATGGGTATCAAGCATATTCACATCGAAGATTTGCGTGAAGAGTTTGCCCGTGATTATGTGTTTCCAATGTTCCGTGCCAATGCTATCTACGAAGGTGAGTACTTGCTCGGTACTTCTATCGCACGTCCGTTGATTGCCAAGCGTTTGGTAGAAATTGCCAAAGAACATAATGCTGATGCTATTAGTCATGGCGCAACTGGTAAAGGAAACGACCAAGTGCGTTTTGAGCTTGGTGCTGTTGCCTTATCACCAGATGTGGTCACCATTGCTCCTTGGCGTGAGTGGGACTTGTCTAGCCGTGAAAGTTTGATGGAATATGCTAAAGAGCATGACATTGCAATTGATTATGCGGGCAATAAGAAAAAATCTCCGTATTCAATGGATGCCAATCTTTTGCATATCTCTTATGAAGGCGGCATTTTAGAAGATCCGTATGCTGAAGCAGAAGAAGATATGTGGCGCTGGTCAGTCAGTCCAGAACAAGCACCTGACGAAGCGCAGTATCTAGAGTTGGAATACAAAAAAGGTGATATCGTTGCTATCGATGGTGAAGCACTCAAGCCTTTTGAAGTGATGATTAAGCTAAATGAGCTTGGTGGTAAGCACGGTATTGGCCGTTTGGATATCGTAGAAAACCGTTACGTTGGTATGAAGTCACGTGGTTGCTATGAGACACCAGCTGGTACGATTATGCTAAAAGCGCATCGCGGTATTGAGTCGTTGACTCTTGATCGTGAAGCAGCGCATCTAAAAGACGAGTTGATGCCACGCTATGCTAAAACTATCTATAATGGCTATTGGTTCAGCCCTGAACGTGTCATGTTGCAAGAGCTAATCGACAAGTCTCAAGAGTACGTCAACGGTACCGTACGTGTGAAACTATATAAAGGTAGTGTTAGTGTTGTAGGTCGTAAGTCAGACGATTCATTGTTTGATGAAAAAATCGCAACGTTTGAGGATGATGCTGGTGCTTATGATCAAAAAGATGCGGAAGGATTTATCCGTCTAAATGGCCTACGTCTAGCTATCGAAGCCAGCCGTGGTCGCGATTTATCAAAATAACACCAAACCTAAAAGATGGGTCAGTGTAATCTTATTTGATTGTTTATAGTTAAATAAGAAATTAAATGGTAAACAAAAAAACAGAGGTCTATATTTATAGTGCCTCTGTTTTTTATTGTTGATAAGAGCTTATTAAGGTGTGTTTGATATTCACAAATAGGCACTGCTGATTATTAATGATTACTAAAGCGGCTTCAGACAAGGCGTAAAAAGAGGGTCATACACATGCCTTAACGAGGTTTCTAGTCACTATTTTTATCTTTCATTAACGTCTTATGGACGGTCATTACTAGATAGTGACTATTTGGTCTTAGTTACTCGGTTTTTTCTGCCTCTGCACTATCATCATCGTCTACTCTTACGATGGCTACATCTTGTGACTGGCGTTCTTCAACAGCTTCTTGCTCTAATACTTCTTCTACTGCAAGCTTAGTACCATCAGCTTTTTTTACCTGGTACTTAAAGGTTGCAAGTGCTCCCAATATACTGATAACTAGAATGATAATGATAATAACAGGATTTTTCCAAAGTGGCGTTGTTGGCTCATACTCAATCGGTTTTTCACTAATCGTCGTGGGAGTGTTGTCGCTATTACCGCCGATTAGTCCGAGGCTAACCAAAGGTGGTTTTGGCGGATTAATAGGTTCAGATGTAATCCGTAACCGGTTTCGACTAAGATAGATGTCAGAGATTTTTGCGAGCTGTAATAACCAACGTTGATGTGGCAAGGCAATATCGTGCATTTCTGCAAATACTAGCATGTCATTATGGCGCCCTTGCTGCAGGTTGTCTGGTGAGCGACCAATGGCTTTTAAATAGTTACCTGTTGCCAGCTGCATGTCTTGTACGGGTTCATGGTTTTCAGGTTTGAAAGCCGTCAGCTCGTACCAGTAAGGGTCAAAAGGCGGGGGAGTGCTTGATAGCTGCTCTATACTTAAAAGGTCAATATCTGCAGAGTCTTTTGTTTCTATAGAGTTTTCAGCGGTTGCTATAGCCTCTTGGCTCTCATTATTTGCCAGTTCGGTTGACAAGTTTTCGGGTTCATTGACGGTAAACCGAGCTGATGATAAAAACTGTGGCTGTAATGCAAACCACTTGTTGATTTCATCATTATCAAGTTGACTATATTCTGCCAAAATAGCCAGCTCACGGAGTACAACCACGCATAAAGATGTCAGTAAAATTTGGATTTGTTGTGTCGTTGTATCTACTTGTTTGGCGATATAATCGCTCGCTTTAATGACTCGCGCATTATCATAAAATATGGCATCTGCAGCATCGTGGCGATGATATAGCGCTGCACTAATGGTTGCAAAATTCATAGAATTATACTGTCGCAGTTCTTTGACAGCACCACGTCCAAACAGCTTTTTGCTTACTGTTTGACCATCTTGGTGTTGCTGATACGCAAGTAGCGCGCTAATAATTGCCTGTAAACTGGCATCCATGGCTAAACGCGCTTGTGGCAAAGAAAGCTTTGCGGTATCTGCCAATAATGACACCATAGGTATGGTATCTTGATATAGAAAATCATACATCGACACACGTGTCGGTGAAATAGTCGTCATAATCTGCTAGCATCAAAAAGTGTGCCTCTATATTACGGTGCCAAAAGCCTTGATACAATCCCTTAATACTAGAAATTTTTAATCATTTTGTTTGAGATGTATCATCCTATGATCTATGTACAAATGGTAAATTTCATAACCCCAAGCATGACATGCCAAAGAGTATGATAAATATATAAATGGCCACAGGAATACCCCATGACAAATAACAGAAATATTGCCACGCAGTTAATAATTAACATTGATCAGCAAACACTAACCGTCTATCAACAAAATAAAGAACTCGCTCAATACCATATATCTACTGCAAAAAACGGTATTGGTGGCCAACAAGATAGCGGCTGTACACCACTTGGACAGCATATCATTGCAGAAAAAATAGGTGGCAGTGAGCCTATTAATGCTGTGTTTGTCGGGAGAGTACCGACAGGCGAGATATATAGTGCTGAGCTTGGTAAGTTACACCCTGAGCGAGACTGGATATTAAGCCGTATTTTATGGTTGAGCGGTTTGGAAGTAGGTGTCAATAAAGGCAGTAATAGTAACGGTGGTTGTGATACTTACCAGCGTTATATTTATATTCACGGCACACCAGATACTGAGCCGATGGGTACACCTCTCTCTCATGGCTGTATACGTATGCGCAATGAAGACATCGTGAAGCTTTTTGAACAAGTCGAAGAAGAGACGTCAGTGAGTATTGTAGAAAGCTTAAATGACACTTTGAAATAAGACGGCACTATTGAAGTAATAGAAAATCAGATAGCATGCAGCTGGTTCTTTCTTCCGCCATGCATCAGTATGCAATGTGGACAGAGCTGAGCACATTGAATATCGGTGCAAATTTACAGCATTATAATCCGCTGGTTGACGAAGATGTGGCAGCAGCGTTTGATATTTCAGCCCACTGGGCGCTGATTGCGCAAATGCCATTTGGCAATATCGTTGAGCCTGCTGGCGAAAAAAATTATCAGCCTGTCAGTGAGCGCATGAAAGTTTTAGGGTTGAAAAACATATAATAGTCTCACCGAATGAAATACTATTAAATAAAAAAGACAGCCCTGATAAAGTGGGCTGTCTTTTTTGTATGTTGTTGTATCACTATGACTAATATAAACTAAACGATATTAGCGTTGTTGTTCAATTTGGCTGAAAACCAGCCAGTACCATAAAGCGCATTACTATCTGTCGCTGATTTGAGCTGATACTGCTGTTGATGTCGAAGGCAGTTATGGTATGGTTCCAATGCTTTTTGTTCTTCAATCAGACGCTTTAGACTGCGTTTGGTTTTCTTTTTGAACGATTTTTTATGCAGTAGGGGTGAGGCTATTTCAGTGATGTAGCGTAACGCTGTTAATTGATTACGCAAGGCCTCTGTGGATTGGTTACCGTTTTTTGTATGAACGTCATGTTCCTCAATACTATCTGTATTATCGCTATCAGCGTCAGCGGTCTCTATGTCGCTGCCACTTTCTTTCGTAATAGTCTTATCCGTATTTAGTAGACAGTCGTGCTGTTGGGATATGGCTTTTATTAGTGGCTCGATCGCCAGCTTGTTGGCTTGAGGATCAAGGCTTGCATCGCTCATAGTAAAGGCAATCAACTCTAGCAGGGTTATCTGAAAGTCATTGGCGCTGACCGCGTCAATAGGCTGGATTTTGAGAGCCTCAATGTCAGTCATCCAATTCGTTGCAGGTGCGCCATGTGCCTGTAGTTCAGGGTCGATATGGTTGGCTAGGTAAGCCAATTCGTAATAACTACCAAGTAGAGTGGCAGTTTGTTTTAGTATTGGCTGCCAATCAGGATTGATCTCATCGGAGAAGCTGGCAAATACTTCTAAGACAGCATGTAAGCGGCGAATACCAGTCTGTAATTGCAAAATATGCCCACTGTCAGCACTGCCAGCTACGATAGCACTGCTATTCGGTAATATTTGCAGCAAACAGTTATGTACGGCTACTCGTACAAAGGCAGGCATGCTAATTCTTTTATTGATTTTAATTTGACTCAGGTCGGCACTTACTGCTGGACTATGTGGTTGTCCATTAATCAGTAAGCCACCACGCTCAGCTTTGGTTACGGTCGATAAGCAGAGTTTGTAGCGCTTACACCATGTTTTGGCTGTCGTAAATAAAAAATCTAAATCTCCTGATACCAGTTCGAACTCTATTTCTTGAATCTTTTCTCGCTGAGTATCATCGGTACCATGAATAATCTCGCCATGATCGTATGCTATCTCGATGCTATTGTCCGTTTTATCATCGCTACTTTCTACTAGCAGTCGAGTAGTGCGCTGTACGTCTGTAACATATAATCGTGTCAGCGTTTTTACCAATTTTTTGAGCTTAAAGCCAGATAGTGCAGGCGCGATCGGGGTATCTTTATAAATAGTTAAGTCAGGTATTAGCGTCTCTGTCTCAAGCATTGCTTGGACTTGCTCATTATCTAATAAAGCATTGTGCTCTAAGCGTGAAGCCATCCCGTCACCGCCAGCTTTGATAGTCTGTACCCAGTTATCGCCTTCTTTACGAATCCGTAAGCCGATACCTGCCTGCGCCAACTGTTGATCAGGTGTGTCGTAATAATGGGCAGCCAGTTGTGTCATCTGTGAGGATTTGACTTGAACTTGACGCATCATTCCTTTTAACCGTGATTCTGGCACCAAAAACTTCAACTCTATCTCTTGCATGATGGCTCCCCATTATTTTAAAGCAGGTTAAGTGGCTACTGTAGTCAGTCTATATCCGTCTATAGTCGGTTCAATATACTTTAAACTTTTTTAGATTGAACTACCTACCATCGTATGAAAGCTATGAATCAATAACAAGTAAAATTTTATAGGATTGCCTATGTTTATTTTCTATAGGCAATATACTTTTACTGTATTAGCGCTATAATTGAGCCAAAATATCAAACAAAAGTATATTTAATTATGAACGAAAATTCTATGGTAAGTAAACCTAAAACACCCTCGCAGTCCAATAGTTTGTCATTAGCGTTAGCAGCCGTCACCCTAGGATCAGTCATACTAATCACTGGCTGCAGCCAATCTGAGGATTATGCAGAAAGCGCGTCAGATGAATCAGCGGATTACGCTAGTGAAGAATCTGTTGCCGCTGATACAAATGCGCTTATGTCCGAACAGCCAACGGCGGCTGAAGAGCTAGACGCGGAGGCTAACAGCCAAGCCAATGAATTGACGGTTGAAAATTTATCAGGAAACAGCGAGCAGACGCTAGGTAGTCAGGTCGCTGATATCCAGATAAAAGGTAAATCGCTGCTGATTACTTCCAGTGCAGATTTTACCGTCAAAGATGTCGTCAAGAGTAGCGCTGCTATTGAGACATTGACACGGCAGCAGGGTGGTTATGTGGCGATCAGTAATATTAGCAACTATCCACGCAGTGAGAGAACCTTTGTTCAAGGTGACAAAAACATTACCATCACTACTTATACTCGCCAAGCTGAAATGACCGTTCGGGTACCTCGTACCAATGTCAGTAAGTTCTTAGAGAGACTGCAGCAGCAAGTGGCTTTTTTAAATGAGCAGGAATTTACAGCGCAAGACGTGACGTTAGATATTTATCGTGAACAGCTGGTAAGTCAGCTAAACAGTGATATGGCAAGCGAGCTTAGCGAAGAGCGACTCGATAGTGAAAACAATAAAGACCAACGCAGTAATATCGAGGCTATTACTGCTACTTATACTGCACGCCGGCAACAAGAGCTGGCAAAGCTTGAACAGATGGATATCGCTGACAAAGTTAAATACAGTACGATCAACTTGGTTTTTAGTCAGCCAGACATTAGCTATAAAGAAGTCACTCAAAACCTAGATGTCTTGATAGATGCTGAACGTCCAAGTTTTGGTACCGAAGTCAATAAATCACTAAAAGATGGTTGGAATATGCTCAGGTCATTCGCACTTGGCGTTATACAATTGTGGTGGTTGGTGGTGCTTGCTGGTATTTTTTATCTCATTTATAGAGTGATAAAAACCATTTATCGTAAGTTTTTTAAACAAAGCCCTCGTATCGAACACCTACGACGTAATCTGATGGGTGAAAACCAAGGTATCTATAATCCAGAGCGTATAAAAAGCAATCAAGTAGGCGATAAAACGGACAGTGCTAAAGAGGCTAATAGCAAGGAGACGGATAGCAAAGATATGAATAACAAGGATACTAAGCATTAGTTATAATGGAAACTTAAAAAGCTCACAGAGTATCAATAAACAGACATAAAAAAGCCGCTCTACATTATGTAGAGCGGCTTTTTTTAGTTTGTACTTATAAAGTATCGGTCATTAGAACTGGTTCATCGTGTTCTTGCCACCGCCAGCTTTAAGTGCGTTGTCACCAGAGAAGATTTCTTTGTGATCATCGCCAAGGTCAGAGCCTGCCATTGCTTGGTGCTTAACACAAGAGATGCCTTCACGGATTTCTTTACGCTGTACGCCAGCTGCATAAGCAAGCATGCCTTCTTCACCGAAGTAGCCTTTAGCAAGTTCATGAACGCTAAGTGCAGTGGTGTGATAAGTCGGTAGGGTGATTAAGTGATGGAATACACCAGCTTCACGTGACGCATCACGTTGGAAGTTCTGAGCGGCAATATCAGCTGCTGCATCAAGATCAGTACCGTCGTAATCAGAACTCATCAAGTCATCTTTATTGTATGCAGAGATGTCTTTGCCCTCGGTTTCCCACTGTGCGATAACTTGCTTACGGAAGTTCAGCGTCCAGTTGAATGATGGGCTGTTGTTATAAACCAGCTTGGCTTTAGGTTGTTGCTCTTTAATACGATCAACCATTGATTTAATATGTGCTACATCAGGAGTAGGTGTCTCAATCCAAAGTAGATCTGCACCGTTTTCTAGAGCAGTTACGCAGTCGAGCACGACACGGTCGATGTTGGTGTCTTCACGGAAGCTGTACAAGCCGTTTGGCATACGAACTGGACGTACTAGCTTACCATTGTGCTTAAGTAGGCTATCGTTTTCGTTAGCGTCTTCAATGCTCACTTCTTCCATTTCTAGGAAGTCGATGTATTTAGAAGCAAGATCGCCTGGCTCATTTGATACTGGAATTTTTTGCGTTAGTGATGCGCCTTCAGAGTCAGTACGTGCAACGATAACGCCATCTTCAACACCTAGCTCTAGGAATGCATAACGAATCGCGTTGATTTTCGCAATGTAATCTTCATGCGGTACAGTAACTTTACCTGCTTGGTGACCACACTGCTTAGCATCAGATACTTGGTTTTCAACCTGAATGGCACAAGCACCAGCTTCAATCATTTGCTTAGTGAGTAAATACGTCGCTTCTTCGTTACCGAAACCTGCATCGATATCAGCGATGATTGGCACAACATGTGAATCAAAGTTTTCGATTTTTTCTAGGATAGCTGAGGTATCTTGACCAGCTTCTTCGGCAGCGTTTAGCTCACGGAAGTAATCGTTCAACACTTTAGCATCTGCTTGACGTAGGAAAGTGTAAATTTCTTCGATTAGCTTAGGTACTGAGGTTTTTTCGTGCATAGATTGGTCAGGTAATGGACCAAACTCAGAGCGTAGGGCGGCAACCATCCAACCTGATAGGTAGATATAAGTTTTAGAAGTCGTACCGAAATATTTTTTCTTAGCATACATAGTTTGCTGTGCAACAAAACCATGCCATGCACCTAAAGACTGGGTATATTGAGATGTATCATTGTCATAGTCTTCCATGTCTTGACGCATGATTTTTGCAGTATATTTTGCGATATCTAAACCAGTTTTGAAGCGGTTTTGCGACATCATACGTGCTGCATCGGTTTCGCTGATATTCTGCCAGTTACCGTGTTTTTGTTTTAATTCACGTACTAAATCGATCGCTGATTTATATGCCGTTGACATCTATGTCTCCTTGGTGGGGTGTAAAAAACAAATTAAGTGCTTAAGTAATGACGATTGTGTGCTACTAAAAGCATACATTCAGACTTTATATCCATGCTGTCGATATCTTATAAGATGAAACATAATTACAAGCTATCCGCCAAAGCCTTATTTACCCTAACCAAACTTAGTCACTAATACAAGGGGTTTACTCAACTTGCTAGTGAAAAAATAATGGGTAATATATGAACTATTGTCGATCTGATTCATGTATTTCTAAGGTGCCTGTACTATTTGTTGGCTCTCAGTGTCATAATTGGTAGTAAGAGATGTTACAATAATAAGCTGTTTATACGATGAATCTAATCACTGTCAAATAATTAAAGTGGTATCTATAAACAATCAATTAATAAGATTATGCTACCGATGAAAGCCATCAACATACTATATAATTGTGTCCGTCAAATGAATATAGTCGATGTATACACTTAGGGTGTATCGTTTGTGCTGCAAATCATCTATGAGACTCACTATAACTGGCTTACCAAGATTTATCTAATTTATGATACTTATCTTTGGTATTTTTATAAGTTATAATTCATATATAACAGTACCTTACATTGGCTATATTAAGTTATACTTAGTTGATATGATATAAAAACAGATGAAAAATAGCGGAATTATGCTGTTTTAGGCTCTACATTGTCAAAACAGTACTAAAAATGCCAAGATTATAATGGCACTTATTCAAAGGCCAAGAGAACTCTATATGAATTTGCAGCGGGTAGATTTAAATTTATTGGTACACCTAGATGTGTTGCTACGAGAAAAAAACGTTACTCGTGCTGCCGAGCAGCTTGGCATTACCCAACCTGCGATGAGTAATATTTTGCGTCGTCTGCGTAAACTATTTAACGACCCATTATTGGTACGTTCTTCTGAAGGTATGACGCCGACTGAGCGTGCTTTAGAGTTGCAGCCTCGTATCCGTGAGATCCTTGCGGATTTGACACAAGTATTAGAGCCACGTACGGAGTTTCGTCCTTACAGTACTTCTCGCGTCTTTCGAATTATGACATCAGATTATGCAGAAGCGACCTTGGTACCAAAGCTAGTTAAAGCACTGCGCTCAGAAGCCCCCAACGTTATTTTAGACTTCTTAACACCGTCAGACGTCTCTTATCGTGATATGGAGCAGGGGCGCGTTGACTTAGCGATTAACCGCTTTAATGAGATACCGCAAAGTTTCCATCAAGTGCTAGTATGGCGTGATACTTTTAGCTGCCTATTGTCATCAGACAGTCCTTATGCCAATCGTTTTAATCTAAAAAACTATCTTAAAGCGCAGCATGTTTGGGTCTCTAAAACAGGTATGGGCGTAGGTTTTGGCGTCAATCCAGAGAAGTCTGGTGGCTTAGGATCTATTGATCAAGCATTGCAACGTTTAGGACAAAAACGTCAAATCAGCGTTTTTACTCGTCATTATCAAATGCCAGCCATGCTTGCAGCAAATAAAGATTTGATTGCTACATTGCCGACGCGCGTAGCAAAAATGCAGGCCAATAACGACAGTATTAAGATGGAAGAGCCACCGTTTTTTATTCCTGAATTTGAGTTAACCATGGCGTGGTCTCCGTTATTACAACACCATCCAGCGCATCGTTGGTTACGCCAACTTATTATGCATGTGGCCCGCCAAATCGTTGACGACGAAGAAAACCCACCACAAGAAATCCCTGTGATAAACCATTTGTTTTAAATCGCTTAGGGTTTGTTGATGTACATGAATCATTTATTGAACCAGCCGCAGGGCTGGTTTTTTTATTTGTCCAACTTTACCAAGCCACTGCCTTTACAAAACCACTTCGCTTATAAATAAAACGAGGCGCAAGGCGTAACTTCAGCGTAGTTAATAAGTCAGCCACACTTTTAACATCTTATGAACACTTCTTTATAACTTGTAAAACTACTGGCTGAGCATTTTGTTATGGTAACTGGACGTTAAGAATAATGACAAGCTAATTCAAACCAATAATATATTTCAATAAATAAGGATAATAACCATGGCAGATATTACTACTGTGAACCCAGCGACAGGCAAAAACATTAAAGATTATAACTATATGAGTGATGGTGATGTCACTAAAATTATTGATGCATCTCATCACGCATTTTCTAAATGGCGTCTAGTTAGTACTGAAGAACGTACAAAAGTTATCAGCTCTATCGGTGACACGCTGATGAAGTACAAAGATGAATTGGCTAAGTTGATGACTGAAGAGCGTGGCAAAACACTTGAGGCCAGTTTAGGCGAAGTTGATTTATGCAAAGCTATTTGTGATTTTACTGCCAGTGAAGGCGTTGCCGCACTTGCTGAAGATGAGCGCGATATTGAAGGTATCAAAAAAGGACTGGTAAGATATGATCCTATCGGTATTATCTATGGCATCCAGCCTTGGAATTTTCCAGCTTATCAAGTTTTCCGCTATACCATCGCCAATTTGATGGCAGGTAACAGTGTTTTACTGAAACATGCATCAAACGTCACAGGCTCAGGTCTATTGATTGAAAAGATTTTGCATGAATCTGATTTACCAAATGATCTGTTCCGCACGCTAGTTATCAACCATGATCAGTCTGAGCAAGTCATCGAAAATAATAAAGTACGTGGTGTGACCTTAACAGGTAGTGATGTAGCTGGTAGAGCCGTAGCGCAGCAAGCAGCTAAAGTACTTAAAAAGACGGTTATGGAATTGGGTTCTAACGATGCCTTTATTGTATTAGAAGATGCAGACTTAGAGTTGGCAGCGACTACTTGTGCACATGCTCGCTTATACAACAATGGTGAGACGTGTATTGCGGCCAAGCGCTTTGTGGTTGTAGACAGTGTTTATGATAAATTCCGTGACTTGATTATTGAGAAGTTTAAAGGCTACACGATTGGTGATCCAATGGATGAGTCTACTGACGTAGGTCCGATGTCGAGTAGCAAGCAACGTGATGAGCTGCATGAGCAGCTACAAGAAAGTGTGAGTAAAGGTGCAACGGTTACGCTGGGTGGTGAAGTGCCTGATATGCCAGGCTCTTTTTATCCGCCAACTATCTTGGAAAACATTAAGCCAGATCAGCCTGCGTATAAAGATGAGTTATTCGGTCCAGTAGCGTCTTTAATTCGTGCTAAAGATGAAGATGACGCATTCCGTATTGCTAATGACAGTCGTTATGGACTGGGTGGTGCCATATTCTCTAAAGATGAAGATAAGGCTATCAGTTTAGCTCAAGAGCATTTTGATACTGGTATGGTCTATATCAATGGATACGATTTGGTGAGCCCAGCATTGCCATTTGGTGGTGTTAAGGATTCAGGTTATGGCCGTGAGCATGGTGGTTTTGGTATTAAAGAATTTGTAAACATCAAAGCCATTCATGTTGTTGGTCAAGCACCTGCTTAACTTTCATGTTTTATTACAAGCCTTTTAAAATATCCTGCTATTAATTAAGTAGCAGGGTATTTTTTTTAAGCATAAATAGCTTAAAACAACCAACTTTTACGTTGAAAGTTGTCACATAAAAAAGCAGCACAAGAGTGTCTTGTGCTGCTTTTGTGTAAAATGGATAATTATAGCCTAAAAATTAGGCATCCAACCAAAGCTTTAAAGGTAAGGCAGGTAACACAGAGGTGTTATCATTGGCTTGATTATTCAAGTTGAGTACACCGCTTGCGATAAGTTTAATCGTCCAAGGCAGTAGCTTATGTTCAAGCTTTTGCACACGTGCCTGTAAACCATCTGCCGTATCTTTTTGATTAACCTGTAACAGTGCTTGAGTCAAGACGTCTCCTGCATCTAGCTCTGCTGTCACCACGTGAATACTACAGCCATGATGACGCTCACCTGCTTGTATAGCACGCTGATGAGTATCTAAGCCTTTATAAACAGGAAGTAGAGAAGGGTGAAGGTTAATCATCGGTGCTGGTGCATTGTCGATAAATGATGCACTCAATACACGCATAAAGCCTGCTAGTACTACCAAATCAGGCTGCCATGTCGCTAGTTGCTCACTAGCATGGCTTTCAAACGTTTTGATTCCCATGCGTTTGCCGCTAGCAACGTGAGATAGTACTGCCACTGGAATATCGGCATCTTTAGCACGTGTAATGGCATAAGCATCTTCACGGTTACTAATGACACCAACGATTTCAATCGGTAGCGCACCAGCTTGCATAGCCTCTATTAGGACTTGCAAGTTGCTACCACTACCTGATACCAAGATGGCAATACGCAGTGGTTTTTTGGCTTGGCTCATGGTACTGACGGATATTGTGGATGTTGACATTAACGGTACACCACGGCGTCCGCTTCACGTGTAACCATCTCACCTAATTGCCAAGCCGTTTCGCCTGCATCGTTTAAAGTGTTAATGGCGGCTTCTGCTTTGTCTTTTGGTACGACAATCACAAAACCCACACCGCAGTTAAAGGTGCGATACATCTCACTTTGCTCGATATTACCTTGGGTTTGCAACCAGGTGAATAACTCTGAGAACTGCCAGCTGTTGGTGTCGATGCTCGCTGCTAAACTTTCAGGCAATACGCGTGGTAAGTTATCGGTCAAACCGCCACCAGTAATGTGAGACATAGCATGAAGTGCTGAGCTGCCAAGTGTATCTTGTAAGGCTTTGATGGCTTTAACATAAATGCGAGTAGGTGCCATTAGGGCATCTTGGATAGGCTGGCCATCTAACTGTTCATCGCTCGTGGTGACATCGACATCGCTTACTTCAATGACTTTACGAACTAATGAATAGCCATTTGAATGTGCGCCACTTGATGCTAGTGCAATCAGTACATCGCCTTCAGCCACATTATCACCAGTGATGACTTCGGCCTCTTCAACCACGCCTACACAGAATCCTGCTAGATCGTAATCATCATCTTGGTACATGCCTGGCATTTCAGCAGTTTCACCGCCGATAAGTGAGCAGTTTGCTAACTTACAGCCGTCACCAATACCCGTTACAACAGTAGCAGCAACATCAACGTCTAGCTTGCCTGTGGCGTAATAATCTAAAAAGAATAATGGCTCTGCACCGCATACCAATAAATCATTAACACACATGGCGACCAAATCGATACCGATAGTGTCATGACGATTGAGTTGTAAAGCCAGCTTAAGTTTTGTGCCAACACCATCAGTACCAGATACCAATAATGGTGATGTGTAGCCAGTAGGAATGCGGCACAGTGCGCCAAAGCCACCCAAACCACCCACAACTTCGGGACGAGTAGTGGCTTTTGCCACTGATTTGATGCGCTGAACCAGTGCATCACCCGCGTCGATATCAACACCGGCATCTTTGTAGCTTAAAGAAGGCTTGTTACTCATGGTCATCTCACAAATTTTATAGGGAATGAAGGTTTGTCAGTAGAAAAGCGAGTTTGTCGTATTAATTTAATCGTATTAACTATAGATACAGTGGGCGCATTATACCCAAAAACAGCCCCTACTCGCAAAGCAACTTACGGATATTTGACTGATATTTAATGAAGAATGACATTAGGGTCTGTTTAACATCTAAATGTGCTACTGGCAGAGGCTGCTTTTTAGACAACACGTAGCGAATTTTTAACGCCCAGTAGCCCTAATATCGGAATATTCAATAGACCCTAATGGATAAATAAAAAATTAAGCAACAAAAAATGACTGATTTTTTCTGTACTTTGCGATAATTTAACACTAAATTTATTGTCAATAACTGTTTGCTGTTATGATGTTGTGGTTCGATAAGCCATATCGAAGATTCAAGCACATTACTATTCAAATCAGCTTAAGCGTAGGATTATCCGTCATGACGAACCAACCAATAGACTTATTTTTTCGGCGCTTATTTATAGTCACCACTTTGGTAATGGTGTTGGTTTTGTTGTATTTGATGATGCCCGTTATTATACCGTTTGTTTTTGCCTTCGTACTGGCTTATTTATTCAATCCACTGGTTAAGCGTTTGTCGAAATATATCAAACGTTGGATAGCCATTCTCATTGTTTATTCGACTATTACCTTAGGGATGGTACTGTTGCTATGGTGGTTGATTCCGACATTGTGGAATCAGTTGCAAGCGGCATGGGACTACTTACCCAAGGTTTTAAATTGGTATAACGAAGTGGTACGAGAGTGGTTCACTAACAACACTCGTATGCGTCTACCAGAGCTAGAATCTAAAGGTTTTTCTGAGACATTGGTAGATTATATGCAAACGAATTATAAGTTTGCAGATGCTAGCACCATGATGAGTCACATTATCTCATCAAGCATGAACTTTATTAACAATGCGGGTCTCATTGTATTAGTACCTATTTTGACCTTTTACTTTTTATTCAATTGGGATCAGCGCTTACATACGTGGAAGATGGCGATTCCAGCTGCTTATAATAAAAAATTCGTACAAATTGCTCGGGAGTGTGACCAAGCACTAATGGCTTTTATTAAAGGTCAATTATTGGTGATGGTTCTATTGGGTGTTATTTATGCGGTGCAATTGCAGCTTATCGGGTTAGAGCTTGGACTTATCATCGGTATGGTGGCGGGTATCGCAAGTTTTGTGCCTTATTTGGGTTTTGGTATTGGCTTTATCGCTGCTATTATTGCTTGCCTATTCCAATTTGGATTAGATTGGACCTATTTATCGTTAATTACTGGTGCGTTTTTAATTGGACAAGCCGCAGAAGGTTATATCCTACAGCCATTGCTATTAGGTGATAAGATTGGTCTATCGCCGTTATGGGTTATTTTTTCAGTATTGGCGGGGGCAAGCTTATTAGGCTTCGTCGGCATGCTGATTGCGTTACCTGTCTCTGCTGTGCTTAACGTATTACTCCGTCATTTATTTGCTTATTATCGTTCGACAGATTTTTATAAAGGTCACAAGCAGTTAACCCTTTTTGAAAAGAAATAAATAATTTATCTTTAAAGTAATGTAGTTATCACAAATTGGCAGTAGAATTGTGAGATGGATAAATAGGGGTTGATCAGGCTTAATAGGCAAAAGACTTGTCAGTCATTTTGCAAATATGTTATATATAGGCGCAGTGTTGATGGTATTAGCAGTTCATCGTTCGCAAGATTTATTTTTACAAGGTAATCTTGCGATATTCTGATGATATAAAAGACAATATACTAACGGTGCAATTTTGCATCAGATAATATGAGAGCTGCTTAAACACAGTTAGTGATTATTCCTTTTTCTATTGCATTACGCAAAACGAGTTGATGATTCATGGCAGAAGCACAGCTAAGTCTCAATCTGGACATTAAGCATGATGCAAGTCTCAGTGACTTCGCCGGTCCTGGTTGGATGTCGATTATTGATGCAGTGCGGCAGCTACATGTCGGCCTGATTGGTCAGCTGTATCTATTTGGTAGCCCTGCTACTGGTAAATCTCATCTGTTATCTGCGATTTGTGAGTCGTTCATTGAGATGGATAAGTCGGCTATTTGCCTATCGCTTAATGAGTTGATTCATGCTGATGTGCATGTGCTGTCTTCTTTAGAGAACTTTGACCTCATCGCTATTGATGATCTAGAAGTGCTTGAGCAGAGTAGTCAGTGGCAAGAAGCCTTATTTCATCTGATCAATCGGAGCCGAGAAGGGCAGCGTCAGTTATTGTTTGCTGCCAACAAACCCGCAGGTGAATTGCCCTTTCAGCTGAGAGATTTATTGACCCGTTTGGCGCAATCTCCTACGTTTAAAGTACCTAATGGGCATGATTTAGCAGACCGTCAGGCACTGTTGCAGTCTATTTTACGTCGGCGCGGTTGGCAGTTTGATGATCGAATTATTGACCATTTGCTTACTGAGGGGCCACATCGTATTGGGGCGATGATGGAAGTGCTTAACTACATTCAGCCGATGTTTTCTAATCTTGGACGCAACAATATATCTAAAGCAGTCATCAGTGATGCCTTGCGTACTATCGATGAGCAAACGCTTGCAGCAGAGCTGGCTGATATTGCTCAAGAGACCCAAGTCGATAATGATGCGGCAGATCAGGACCAACATACGATGCCATTTGATTTTTAGCATTGAGAGTCTGATTTTTTATCTAAAGTATTTTATCTAAAATACCCTTACTATTTCCAAAACGTTTTTACTATTAATGGAACCTTTTATGAAACTGAATAATGCTTTGCTAAAAAAACTGACCATCAGCACGTTACTTATTGGTGCAGGTTCTGTCTCTATGTTATCACAGGCAGAAGTGACCCTATTGGTTGACGATCATATCAAAGTCACTGCGATTAACGGTCAAGAAGTGCAACAGAGTGCTTTTCAACCATTAACGCAAAAGTTCACGCTTCAACCTGGCCAACATGCAATTACTGCTAAATATGACCGCTTGTATGATTTGCGCCGTGACGAACACGACTATCTACGTTCGCGCAATGTGAGTGTGACAGCGCAGCTAGCAGATAATCAAACCTACCGTCTAACTATGCCAAATCAGCCAGAAGATTATACAGCTGCTAAAGAGTATGCCAAACAACCAACATTGGCTGTACAGCAGAATGAGACCGTGATTGCTAGCCAGCAAAGCATGGGCAGTAGCCAAGGTGGTCTGCTTTCAGGTTTGGGCAAAGCCATCGGTGGCGTGTTCGGCGGTAGTGGTGATGCTGAGTTGCAAAACCAACAGGCTATTGCAGCATTGAATCAGCCTGCTGCAGCGAGCCAAGGTGGGGTACAACAAACAACAAACGTTAATCCATCTAACAGTAATTTAGATCAATTTATGCAAATCTGGCTACAAGCGACACCTGCTGAGCGTGAAAAAATGAGCCAATGGATTCAAGAGTAAGCTCTGTTTTATTAAACTTATACCATTCACAAGAATACGATTAGCTGTGTCAAAATCGCTTAGCCTACAATGTGTAGTGCTTGCACTCTTTTTCCTTGCTACTCTAATTTTTGTGAATGGTATTATTTTAGTACGGAACATTAACAATAAAAAAAGCACCTAAATTAGGTGCTTTTTTTTATTCTAAATTTTATGGTCTTCATACCATTAACATGAGGTTAACGATATTAGCCCAAAAATGCGTTGTACATCCAAATTAGCTTTTCTTGCTCTTGTACATAGGCGTCGACAAGATCAGCCGATCCTTGGTCATCGCTTTCAGCAGCTAGCGCTGATACTTGACGCTGCTCTTGAATAAGCTCTTGTAGACCTGTTACCACGCCTTTCACACAGGTGGTGCCATCGCTGACGTTTTTATCTTCACTAATACCTGTAAGCTTAGCAAACTCACTATAAGCATGTAGTGGTGTACCACCTAATGTTAAGATGCGTTCGGCAATTTCATCAATTTGTAGTTGTAGCGCTGTATATAGCTCTTCAAATTGTGGGTGTAGTGTGAAGAAATGTTCACCTTTCACGTTCCAGTGATAGCCACGTACGTTGATATAAAACATGTGATAGCTTGATAATAGACCGTTTAGCTTAGCAATTATTTCGCTCATGTCTGCTTGTTCTAGGCCGATTTGGTTAGTTGCACTGTTACTCATAATATTATCCTTGTAATGTGAGTGTTGATGTAAAAAAGGGATGAATCAAGTTACGTCAGAATCAAAAAATACTTATATAGAATATTTATATAGAGTAGAGACTCTACAACCTCTTTTTCTGTCTATTATAATAACAAAGCATTGTCGACAAGTTAAGTTGAATAAATACAATAATACTATTGGTTTTATAAAAAGAGAAAGCCTTATTACCGCTTAGTGTATCTGTGAGAATAAGGCTTATGGCTTATTATGCTGGTGGTTGCAAGTTTTCAGGATTTAAGCCTTTAACGGCAATAACTTCTTGCAAATGTTGGCGAACCGTATCAATTGGAAACTTCTGTGCTTGCAGACGTTTAGGTACGATTTGGCTGCCTTGTTGACCTTTCATTTCAAACATCATAAAAATATAATCGTCAGTTTCGTCCCAACTCTTAACAGCAGTCCATGGAATAACGGCTTGCTGGGTAGTACCTGGGCGCATCTGCATGCCGCGCATCTGATTAGAGTTAAACGTATCAGGCTGATTGACTGGCATAGCCATGACCAAGCCATGCTTTTGTACACCCAGTTTCATTTGACGCATCTCATCTGGCATTTCTTGATCAGCCACTTGTTTTTCAAACTCTCTTTTTACATACCATTGAAAACCAAGCGTACGAGCCAGTAGGTAAATTACGACTGACACTAACATCAGCCAAAAAATAATGGTTGAGTAACCTGTCACAAAGACTAACCCTGCAATCGCTAATATTACGACTATTGCCATAATGATCCACTCTTTCATTTTGATGCTTTTTAGACCAAAAGAGGGGCTGGCACTGGCAAATAGTTCATACTGTGCTTGGTGGAATTCCGCCTCGGTTAAGTTTAAGGCGACAGGTTGCAGCGTGTAGGGGTACAAGGCCATAAAGGTTTCTCAAATACTTGTATTAAAAGTGTTAGGTTTAAATCGCCAAAGTGCAGCGGTGATGCCGCACTTGGCTGAAAGTGGAAAAAGATATGTACTTATCTTACCGAAAAGCGTTCCTAAATGAAACATATAAGCCATGCTGTTTACGGATAGTTGCCATATTATTGCCATTAAGCAGTATTATGATGGTCTGTTGGTTTTCAGAGCTGGTAATCAAGTTAAAATAGCGTGTGATAAATCATAATGGCAATGGCTGAAAGTGTCGTCAAGACATGGTCAAATGTGATGGGTCTTGGTATTATAGCGGCTATAAATTATTTTGATAAAAACAGTACTGTTAAAAACAACATTTTTAAACCTCTTATTCACTTTTAGCGTTACAGGCAACTAATATGATTGATCCGAAACTCTTACGCGGCGATTTAAGCGATTTACAACAACAGCTAGCTACACGTGGTTATGAGCTTGATATGGGCTTTTGGCAAGCAGTTGAGTCTGAACGTAAGTCACTACAGGTGAAAACTGAAGAGCTGCAATCACGCCGTAATGCTGGTGCTAAGCAAGTAGGTGCGCTAAAAAAATCAGGTGAAGATGCCAGTGAGCTATTGGCTGAGATGCAAAGCGTCAGCGGTGAGATTAAAGCTGCTGAAGAGGAGCTGCGTACTTTACAGGAACGTATCACCCAAGCTGCTTTACAGATTCCAAATATTCCAGCAGCGGATGTTCCCGTCGGTACGTCAGAGGACGATAACGTAGAAGTCCGTAAATGGGGTACGCCGCGCACGTTCGACTTTGAGATTCAAGATCATACTTATATCGGTGAGACGCTTGGCATGCTTGACTTTGAGGCAGCAACCAAATTGACTGGTAGCCGTTTTAATGTGTTAAAAGGGCAGCTTGCACAAATGCACCGTGCTTTGATTCAGTTCATGCTGAATACTCATACTATTAAATATGGCTATACTGAGACGTATGTACCTTATATTGTCAATTCTGACAGTCTAAAGGGTACGGGTCAGCTGCCGAAGTTTGAAGACGATTTGTTTAAATTGACCAATCATACCAATAACGATGAAATGGATTTTTATCTGATTCCAACGGCTGAAGTGCCAATGACCAACTTAGTACGTGGCGAGCGTTTGGATATCAAAGAGCTGCCATTGAAATTCACAGCGCATACGCCATGCTTCCGTAGTGAAGCAGGGTCACATGGTCGTGATACTCGTGGTTTGATCCGTCAGCATCAGTTTGAAAAAGTTGAGATGGTCAATATTGCCACTGCTGAGCAATCTGATGATTTGCTTGAAGCTATGACTGGACAAGCTGAATATATTTTACAGCAATTAAATCTGCCATATCGTACGGTCAAATTATGTACAGGTGATATGGGCTTTAGCGCACAAAAAACGTATGACATCGAAGTGTGGTTACCAAGCCAAGACACCTATCGTGAAATCTCTAGCTGCTCTAACTGCGGTGATTTTCAAGCGCGCCGTATGGGAACTCGTGTCAAAGATGGCAAGCAAACCAGCTTGGCTCATACTTTGAATGGTTCGGGCTTGGCAGTTGGTCGTACACTATTGGCAGTGATGGAAAACCATCAAAATGCTGATGGTAGTATCACTATTCCAGAAGTATTGCGTCCGTTTATGGGCGGTGCTGAGACGATTTCAGTTTAATATAAGATTAACTATATAGCTGACTGAATAAGGATGAATAGTGGCATTGTATGCAGATGGTTTAGGTCAATATCAGAGTGAGTATGATGCTCTGTGGCAAAGCCTTGTGCCGCAAAGTGGTCATGCCGCTACACTCCAAGGTGAGCTGGTCCGCTTGATAGGTCGGTTGGCTAGCGAGTATTACCGAAATGGTAATATGAATTGGAATGATGCTTTTAGGAACATGGCTAAGTGCCTTGAGACTGAATTGAGTCATCATTTCGATGCTTTGCCAGACCAACAAGCCATTCAAGTGTATTTGTATCAGATGGTTAAAAATGGCGAGACAGGTATCTGCTATTACTTAGATGGTGAGGATATATACGATAAAATAACGGATTATGTCGTGACGTTCTGTCAACAAAACGAGTTAGCGGTGCTTAATCACTGCCCAACGACTTATCATTACGCATACTAACTTAGGCGACTGTTCTATGACGCAGTTTTATTTAAGAACCGCAAATGCTGAGTTAGTAGCATTCGATTGGGCATCCATAAAGCGTTATATTATGGATTTGCCTTATTCAAATGAAGCGCATATCGTCTTAGGTAGCTTGCTTGAGGATAATAGCTATATCCAGACTCGTATTAATACAGAAACCTATCGCACGGATGGATTGTATGATCTAGAAGTGCGACTTCCTGCCAGCAGTAGGTTTAAACACTATCAGTGCTGTACTAATGACACTTGCCAAGTGATAGATAGCTTTTCTCTGTTTTATAACAAACAGCCAGTAGATGTCAGCTTATATCAAGATATAACCGCTGAATTTGATTTGTATTGATTTGAATATACATGTCATGAACATCATATGACATTAGCAACGTTATTCATAATGTCTATGAAAAGTAGGCGATAATGCACTCAATTGTCATACCATTTCTTAGCTAGGCTCATAGCAAATATGTTAATATTGCACTTTAATTTTATAGCCTATAACTTAGGGACGCATTTGGCGTCTTTATGCTTATACTCCTTTGAGTAAACTCTCCTCTTAGCCCAATACTAGGACACTCTATGCCAGCTCCAATTAGCGAACGTAAATTAGCCAATGCCATCCGTGTACTGTCGTTTGATGCGGTTCAAAAAGCCAACTCTGGACATCCAGGCGCGCCAATGGGTATGGCCGATATTGCTGAAGTTCTGTGGCGCAAGTTTTTGAAGCACAACCCAACCGATCCACAGTGGCACAACCGTGACCGCTTCGTCTTATCGAACGGTCATGGCTCAATGCTTATTTACTCACTGCTACATTTATCTGGCTATGATTTGAGCCTCGATGATTTGAAAGGTTTCCGCCAATTACATTCAAAAACCCCAGGTCATCCGGAGCTTGGCTATACACCAGGTGTTGAGACAACTACTGGCCCGCTAGGACAGGGTATTGCTAACGCAGTCGGTTTTGCTATCGCTGAAAAAACGTTAGCCGCGCAGTTCAACCGTGACGGCCACAACATTGTTGACCACAACACCTATGCATTTTTAGGCGATGGTTGCTTGATGGAAGGCATCAGCCATGAAGTTTGCTCATTGGCTGGCACGCTAGGTCTTGGCAAGTTGGTGTTCTTCTATGATGACAATGGCATCTCAATCGACGGTAATGTCGAAGGCTGGTTCACTGATGATACGCAAGCGCGTTTTGAGTCATACGGCTGGCAAGTTATCAAAGTAGATGGTCATGATGCCGATGCGATCACTCAAGCAACTGAACAAGCGCTTGCAGAGACTACTAAGCCAAGTCTAATCATTTGTAAAACGACTATCGGTGCTGGTAGCCCAAACAAGCAAGGTCTAGCAGCCAGTCATGGTGCCCCGTTAGGTGATGATGAAATCGCCTTGACTCGTGATGCGTTGTCTTGGAAACATGCTCCGTTCGAATTAGATGATGAAATATATGAAGCGTGGGATGCTAAAGCCAAAGGCGACGTACAGCAAAAGAACTGGGAAGCTGACTTTGAAGCGTATAAAAAAGCCTACCCAGAACTAGCAGCTGAGTTATTACGCCGTTTAAATGGCGATTTACCAGCTGACTTTGCTAGCCAAGCACAAGCCTACATCCAGCAAACGCAAGAAGCGGGCGGTGATGTGGCTAGTCGTAAAGCCAGCCAAAACGCGATCAATACTTTGCAGCCATTATTACCAGAATTGCTAGGTGGTTCAGCGGATTTAGCTGGCTCAAACCTTACGCTATTTAAAGGTGCTAAGGGTATCGAAAAGGATGCTGACGGCAACTATATCTATTACGGCGTACGTGAGTTTGGTATGACCGCGATTGCCAATGGTATTGCATTGCATGGCGGTTTTATTCCTTACGTAGCAACATTCTTGATGTTTATGGAATACGCACGTAACGCGGTACGCATGGGCGCACTCATGAAGCAGCGCGTCATCCATGTGTATACCCATGACTCTATCGGTCTGGGTGAAGATGGCCCAACGCATCAGCCAGTTGAGCAATTGACTAGCCTACGTACCACGCCAAACTTGCGTACATGGCGTCCGTGTGACGCGACTGAATCGGCTAGCGCTTGGGTAGAAGCAATCAAATCAGAAAACAATCCATCAGCATTAATCTTTAGCCGTCAAAGCTTGCCACATCAAGCGCGTGATAGCGAGCAAGTAGCCAACATCACTAAAGGTGGTTATGTACTGGCGAAAGAACAAGGCGAGCTACAAGCTATCATTATCGCTACTGGTTCAGAAGTTGGCCTAGCGATGGAAGCGTACGAGACGTTGAGCGCAAATGGTGTTGGTGTACGTGTGGTGTCTATGCCATGTGCTGAGATCTTCGTAGAGCAAGATGCTAGCTATCGTGAAGCGGTACTGCCTGCCAATATCCGTGCTCGCGTCGCAGTTGAAGCGGCACATGTAGATTACTGGTATAAGTTCGTTGGTCTAGATGGCAAAGTCATCGGTATGACCACTTATGGCGAATCTGCACCTGCAAGTGACTTGTATAAAGAGTTTGGTATCACGACTGATGCTGTGGTTGAAGCGGTAAATAGTTTGGTGTAATTAAATGTTAAGCCTTTCACTAATCATCAGCGTTGCATCCTTAATTATTGCTATTTCCTCAGTATCTATAAACTGGATACTGTGGAGAAAGGTCAACCGTCCTATTGTGACTGTAAGGTTATCTTCTGATATCGATTCACCTATTGCTTTAAACATGATAATCGAAAATACTGGAAACCTTCCAGCTAAAAATATTAGTATTAAGGCCAAAAAACAAGACGCATTAGCCTGCGTCAATGGAGATATTATTCCTCGTGACGCTGAGAGGATACTATTTAGTTCAATGATTATTCCTATATTGGCTAATGGGAAAATAACTACCAATTCTTTCTCAGCATATGGAGAAGAAATGAATGGACGTTGGAAGTCAGGAAGTTACTTACCTATAACTATCGAATATAGTTCATTGGATGGAAGAAGGTTTTTGGAGTCTTATAATTTAAGGTTTGCTAGTGATAATGCTTTTGCTTTTTCTCAATGGGAAAGTAAATAGTAAATAGCCATATAATTGAAAAGAGTTGTCAAATAATTTGGCAGCTCTTTTTTTGTGTTTAATATTTCGGTTTTAGAGTTGGTTCCTGATTTTGGTATTTTATACCTCACCAATGGCATACGGACTATTGTGTCTGGAAGTACTTCATCATTCAAGTAACCATATCCAATCACAGTTTGCAACGCCATTGTTATCAGCAGGATAGCAGCTTCAATCAAGGCTGAAATGCGTCATAAGGTAACTATTGTATGATAAATTAGGATTAGCTTGGTTTTGAGAGGTAAGGTTCGCCCAATACGCATTTTTATGCAAGGATACACATCTGATCGTTGCGCTAGGCGCACCCTACGGCTAATTAGTAGTTTAGTCTGAAAGGTGAGCAGGGCATACCCTGAAAACTAACATCTATTTCATAATCAAAATCAATATTAAAATCGTGGATTAGAGAGGAATTATTTACAGCTTAATCTAGATGTAATAATCATAACAAATGTTTATAATATCGCTATGTAAACGAAAGAGAAAATCAGCATATATAAAACGGTACGACAAATTAGCTAAATACTATCATTTGTCTTGTTATTGCACTGAGATAAAACCATGTCACTCAATCCCACATCTTCTAAGACAACAACATGCTAAATTACACTGCTTCTATTAACTCGCAAAAGCCATTCCTTACTT
>NZ_JBQSVL010000036.1:0-29299 GCF_052376215.1 Psychrobacter sp. AOP7-B1-24 | reverse complement strand
GTATTCTCGTAGTTTTCACTACCTGACACTTTAGCAAAAAACAAAATACCCATATCCGAATCATGAGCGTTATAAATAATTTTATAAACGTCATCAAAATTTATTTTGTATTCAGCTGTACTGTTACAAGCAAGCACCGTAATATCATGAGTATTAACGAATAACATAGGTGTCGAACACCATTTCAGCTTATCAGCTAGCTTTTCTCTTGGTAAGTTAGCACCTATATTTTTAATAAACTTATAATACGCTGCGACCCAATACCAGACTATATAAATGACAAAATAGATGGTTAAGAGGTTCATTACATTTGAGTCAATAAAGAAAAACGATAGCGTATAAAGTGCTATAAAAACCATAGCGTATGAGAATGACGATCTTATGGTTTCCACAAAAAAACTGGTTTGATAGAACCGAACGCTATCCTCAGGTAAAATCGAACCAATCGTAAAAGGTAAAGTGATTGCTGAATCATCTAAAACTTTTTTAAGTGTATATAAATTAGCAACCACTATCCTTTACTCACCTTAAGAACAGTACAATGTCTTTAAACAGTATCCTTAACATGAACACTGTCGATTTTACATCTCAATCCCTTCTGCCTTCATCACTGAATGCAAATCTTTATCGCCGCGACCTGACATATTGACGATAATCGTTTGATCAGGCGTCATGGTCTTAGCCAGTTTAAGCGCATAAGCAATAGCATGAGAGGTTTCAAGTGCAGGGATAATACCTTCTTTACGCGTGGCCTCATGGAATCCTGCCAGCGCTTCTTTATCCGTACAGCCGACATACTCCACGCGCTTCATATCTTTTAAGAAGCTGTGCTCAGGACCCACACCAGGATAATCGAGTCCAGCTGAGATAGAATGGGTTTCTTGAATTTGACCATCGTCATCTGCCATCAGATAAGTACGATTACCATGCAGTACACCGATACGACCAGCAGCCAGTGGTGCTGAATGCCGACCTGTTTCGATACCATCACCTGTCGCCTCGACGCCATACATTTTGACATCAGTATCGTTTAGGAAGTCAAAGAACAGACCAATGGCATTTGAACCACCACCAACACAAGCAACTAGTGCATCAGGCAATTTACCTGTTTTTTCGAGATGTTGAATACGTGCTTCTTTACCAATGATTGCTTGAAAATCACGAACCAATAACGGATAAGGATGTGGACCTGCGACCGTGCCAATGATGTAATACGTGCTATCTACATTGGTCACCCAGTCACGCATGGCTTCGTTCATCGCGTCTTTGAGCGTACGTGAGCCAGAGGTCACTGGTACAACCGTTGCACCCAGCAAACGCATACGATAGACGTTCATCTTTTGACGCTCGACATCATCCGCACCCATATAAACGATACACTCTAGTCCCAAACGGGCAGCAATCGTTGCAGTCGCTACACCGTGCTGTCCTGCACCAGTTTCAGCGATGATACGTTTCTTGCCGCACATTTTGGCAAGCAGTGCCTGACCAATGGTGTTATTAACTTTATGTGCGCCAGTATGGTTTAAATCTTCACGTTTGAAGTAAATCTGAGCACCACCGATCTCATCACTCAAGCGCTTGGCATGATATAGCGGCGTTGGGCGACCGACATAATTGACCAAATCATTGTGATACTCTTCCCAGAATGCAGGATCGGCTTTTACTTTGGTATATAGCGTCTCTAGCTCTTCTAGCGCAGCCATCAGCGTTTCAGAGACAAAACGACCACCGTGTACACCGAAGTGCCCGCGAGCATCAGGGTATTGATTAAAGTCATTTACGTCTGCTGGATTGGTAAACGTATTGACAGATTGTGCGGTGGCAGATGGGTTTTTATTATCGACATGACTCATGGTAATTCCTACTGTAATAAGTGGTATTTTTTAGAATAAATAAGAAAGAAATAGGGTAAGTAACAAGTTATAGAGCGGGTTGTAAACTAGCTACTTGTGTTCGAAGGTTCGCTAGGCGTCGCATTTTGCCATCGGTCGCGTTTTACCGCTTTCATAAATGCTTTCATCTTGGCGGCATCTTTTTTACCTTTATCAGCTTCAATACCGCCGCTGACATCAACTGCATAGATAGGCAGCTCTAAAGTCGTAGCGATATTTTCGGCATCCAGTCCACCCGCTAGGATAATCGGTAGCGAGCTGTCCTCTGGTATGAGACTCCAATCAAAACGCGCACCAGTACCACCGTATTTATGCTGATGGTAGGCATCTAATAAGATACTACTCGCCCCTGCTGCTGCAAATTCGTCAATTTGAGCGCTGACGCTAGCAGTACTATCTGTATCGGCATTAACGCGCAACGCTTTAATCCAGCGTTTATTGACCGTGCTTGCCAGCTGCTGGCACTGCTCAGGGCTCTCATCACCATGGAACTGTATGATGTCAAACGGCACAGTGTCTGCCAGCTCAATCAATTCATCCTGCGGCATATTGACCACCAATGCCACCACATTGATAAAGGCTGGTAGCGCTGCGATCAAGGTCTGTGCTTGCGCAGGCGTGACAGCACGAGGACTGGGCGGATAAAACACCAAACCGACCGCATCAACACCCAACTGTGTCGCAGTCTGTATATCACTAAGCTGGGTAAAACCGCAGAACTTGACGTGCATTTCGTGACCTTGCATTTCATGATACTAAATATGACACCAATTATAACGGTATCAAACAAGTAAAAACCAAAGACAAATCGTGAGATATGGTGAGGTTTTGTTACTCAAACAGTAAAGCCATTGCATCCAAAAACTTATCCTAGCATACTTTTATTCATAGTTTTGTTTATGATTACGAATGATTAATATAGGAATACTTGAATGTCTAAGACTGCGTCGAAAACGGCTAACAAAACAGACAACAACGACAGTAGTAATAATAGTAGTAATAACAGTAGTAATAGCAACAATAGTAACGATAAAGCCAATCGCGTCAGTCCGCCACATTATTTGATGTGGTTTCGTCGTGACCTGCGCGTTCATGATAATACCGCCTTAGCAGCGCTTTGTGAACAAGCAAATGCAGATAATGCACTCGTTAGTGCCATATTTTTTCTCACGCCTGAGCAATGGCAAACGCATGATATGTCGCTTACACAGCTTGATCTTATCGCTCGTACATTACCTGCCCTCGCAAAAGCTCTAAAGTCGCAATTGAACATCACTTTAACAGTACAGGTTTGTCCGAATTTTTCGGACTGTATTGACGCGCTACTCGATATCTGTGATAACAACGCTATCAGTACGCTCATGGCCAATCATGAATATGAAGGCAATGAGATCGATCGTGATGAACAATTAACCAAGCAATTAGCAAAGAACGATATCGAGTTTGTACGCTGGCATGATCAGTGCATCTTGCCACCGAAAACCATCACAACCAACGATGGCGACAGCATGTACCAAGTGTTTACCCCGTTTTATAAAAAATGGCGACACACCTTGGACGTGAGCGATATACAAATGCATGAAGCGGCCGCTATCAGTGACAGTAACGACACCGAGTTAAAGCTGGCAAAAGACCACGCAAAAACGCTAAAAGAGATAAAAAGTCTTGGCACAAAAACTGTCAAAGACTATCAAAAGCAGCTAGAAATCAATGCGTCAAATAATCATGCCGATATGGAGGCGCAACTCAAACATACTCGTGATGCTTATCTGGCTGGTGAAACTGCCGCTTGCCAGCAGTTAGAAGCGTTTGTCGATGCAGACATCAATAACTATGATGTAAGCCGCGATGTACCTAGCTTGCATGCGACCAGTCAATTATCGGCTTACCTCACGATTGGCGCGATCAGCCCTAGACTGTGCTACCTACAGGCAAATAAAGCTCAAGAAAAACTGCACGGTAACGATAGCGACAACAACGACATCAATCGCTGGATAAGTGAGCTGGCATGGCGCGACTTCTATCGTCATGTCTTGGACTATAAGCCAGAGCTGATTCGTCATCAGGCGTATAAGCATGAGACTGACATTAAAATCAGTTGGTCGTATGATACCAATAACTTCGAGGCATGGTGCACAGGTATGACAGGTGTGCCATTGGTTGATGCCGCGATGCGTTGCCTGAATGCCACAGGGTTTATGCACAATCGCCTACGGATGGTGACAGCGATGTTTTTGACCAAAGACTTACTAATTGACTGGCGCTGGGGGGAGCGTTACTTTATGCAGCAGCTGATAGATGGTGACTTTGCATCCAATAATGGTGGCTGGCAATGGAGCGCATCTACGGGCACTGATTCAGCGCCCTATTTTCGGATTATGAACCCCTTTAGCCAAGCCAAAACCCATGACACAAAGGGCGAGTTTATTAAGACGTGGCTAACTGAGTTAAAAGACGTACCTGCTACTATCCTGCATTCAGAAGAAAAAATGCGTAAAGCACTCAGTAAAAATGGAGACTTTGCCGATACAGACTACCCTGTACCAATGGTCGAACATAAAGCCGCTCGACTATTAACCATCGCTGAATTTAAAAAATAAAGCTAGGGCCTGCCCTCAATTCAATCGACAGACATCTAAATAGGTTGAAAATAGCTAAAAACATACCTAATACTGAGAAATAATCGAGTTATAACAACCTCATCGCATCCTTTATGCAATGTTGACTCTGAAAAGACAAAAAGTCATTGCGTCTTAGGCAAACTTTACCTAACATAGTCAGATTGTATGAATAAAATATCAGTATCAAAGTATTTATCAGGTTTTTGACCTGAATATTTTGTATTTCAACATACTGATGCATCAATCAAGATACCCCCTCTTCTGTATTATTAGAGCGGTTTTACTAAGATGCTCTTTACTAGCATTTTATTCGCTGAATGTTAGTCACAATGTGAGTTACTAGGAAATACCCTAGATTATTGTCAAGTTATAAAGGTAAGCTTGCGGCGGCAACGAAACGATTAGCCAGACGCTCAACATCCTACTATTTCTTCTTATTTTTTATCGTTGATAAGGTTACGCTTTATTTATGAAAGCCAGTCAATTTTTATTTGCCACACTAAAAGAAACTCCAAGTGATGCCGACATCGCCTCAAGCCAGTTGATGGTGCGTGCTGGTCTTATTCGCAAGATCGCTTCTGGATTATATATTTGGCTGCCCATGGGGCTACGTATCTTACAAAAAGTCGAACGTATTGTTCGTGAAGAGATGCAAAATGTCGGTGCGCAAGAAGTGCTCATGCCGATGACTCAGCCTGCTGAACTTTGGCAAACGACCGGACGTTTTGATGATTATGGTCCTGAGCTATTACGCTTTAAAGACCGTCACGATCGTGATTTTGTGCTTGGTCCAACGCACGAAGAAGTCATTACCAATTTGGCTCAAGGCGAGCTGCGTAGTTATAAGCAACTGCCTATCACCTTCTTCCAAATTCAAGGGAAATTTCGTGATGAGATTCGTCCACGCTTTGGTGTGATGCGTGCACGTGAGTTTACCATGAAAGACGCGTATTCATTCCACGTTGACCAAGCTTCATTGGCTAAAACTTACCGTGATATGTATGACGCTTATACGCGCATCTTTACCCGTTTGGGTTTAGATTTCCGTGCAGTACAAGCGGATACAGGCTCTATCGGTGGTTTTGCTTCTCATGAGTTTCATGTATTGGCAGACAGTGGCGAAGACGATATCGCATTCTCAGATTCTTCTGATTATGCTGCCAACGTTGAGCTGGCTGAATCGGTCAGCACTGCTGAGCGTCAACCGCCCAAAATGGAGCGCGAAGACGTCTTAACAGAAGGCATGACCAGCTGTAAAATGGTGGCCGAGCATCTAGATGTACCATTAGAGAGTACCGTCAAAACCCTAATCGTCCACGGTCATACCGAAGATGATGAGCCGCAACTGATTGCTGTCGTGCTACGCGGTGATCATCAGCTTAATGAGATTAAAGCTGAAAAAATTGAAGAGGCCAATGTACCACTGACATTGGCATCTGATGAAGAGCTAAAAGCAGCGGGCTTACACAAAGGCTATATCGGTGTCGACCTAGACATGCCTGTCTTTGTCGATCGTTCAGCCGCTACCCTGTCAGACTTTGTATGCGGTGCTAATGAAGTCAATAAACACACAATCGGTATGAACTGGGCGCGTGATGCAAGTATTACTCGTATCGTTGACGTCCGTAATGTACAGGAAGGCGATCCTTCTCCTGATGGTAAAGGTACGCTAAAAATCAAACGTGGTATCGAAGTCGGTCATATTTTCCAGTTGGGTGATAAATACTCACAAGCGATGAACTGTACCGTATCAGGTGAAAATGGTAAACCAGTCACGCTAATGATGGGCTGCTACGGTATCGGTGTGAGCCGTATCATTGCCGCTGCCATTGAGCAGAACAATGACGAAAACGGTATCATGTGGCCAACCACACCAACCGTTGAGGATTCGATTGCACCTTTTGAAGTCGCTATTATTCCAATGAAGTCAAAAGAAGAGACTGTCATGCAGACTGCCACCGCGCTGTATGAAGAACTAAAAGCGCAAGGCATCAACGTACTACTTGACGACCGTAATGAGCGTCCAGGCGTTAAGTTTGCTGATCTTGAATTGATTGGTATTCCACATCGTATCGTGGTCTCCGACCGTAACTTGGCTGAAGGCAAGTACGAATACGTCAATCGCCGTGAAGCAGAAAAGCAAATGCTAAGCCGTGAAGAAGTCATGGCAAAAGTAAGCAGCAAATAGTTTTAATCTTAAAAACTGTGCCATAAAAAGCGCCTATCTCATTCAATGAGATAGGCGCTTTTTTATTGACTTAAGATCTTCACATATTTTGGTCAGTTGATAACCACCCTATTGGCGAATTAAACGGCTTGGCTGTGGCAGTAGATTTATATCACTCACACGGCAAGGATTGATATCGATACCACCTCGGCGCGTGTACCATGCACGAACCATCAATGCGCTTGGCTCATAATACCGACTCAGATCAGCAAATATCTGCTCAACACACTGCTCATGAAAGCCGTTGTGCTGACGGAAGCTTAAAATATAACGCAGTATATTCGCATCGTTGACAGCCTTATCAGTCGTTATCGACACAGCCAACGTTCCCCAGTCTGGCTGATTGGTCACCGGACAATTACTACGCAGTAAATTAGAATAAAAAGTATAAGGTTGAGTGCTGCCACTTATCACGCTCTCGCTACTCGTTTCTGCTCCATTATCACGTAGCAATGACGCATCAGGATGCTCGCACAATGCTACTTTTTCACTGCTATTTGCCAAGGCATCATCAATACAGACCCCTTCAGGCTGTGCAATTAATAATCCCGACTGCTTATTGTATTGTTCATCATCTAAGCCAAATAACTCAACAATGACTTCTGCTTGCACACAAGCCGATAAGTCTTTGGCAATCAGCGTTTGCACCTCTGCCCAACTGGCAAATTCAGTAAAATTAATACTGTTCAGATATAGTTTCAACGATTTTGATTCTACGATAAACGCTGAGCTAGCGGGAATCCCAAAGCGTGCAATAGCCACTTGCGAAATACCTTGCGTATTCAACCAAGACATCTCAAATGCCTGCCACCAATCAACACCAACTGCTAATTTAGCATCGTGCCAGCCAATCGCATCGCGCCCCATACTACGAGCGATAGGATATAGCGTCTCTGGGCTATACTGAGTTGGATAGTCCGTGGTTTGCTCACCTAAAATACCGTGGATACTCATAAGTTACTTACCTTTCATGCCTAAATACAATGAAACAGAAACACGTTATTTTACAGCAATGAACTATTTTATGGGAATCATTTGCCAGTCTGAGGTAGGCTCAGTCTTCACATAATTAAATCGTACTCGATAAGCAATAGTGTCACGTTCATTCATCTTAAAATAAAAGTCTACTAATAAGCTATCATCGGTAACCCATTCAAGCTTTACACTATAAGGCCGTAGACTATCCTCACGACTGTTATAAAACTTGAAATGTTGCCTAAATTTATCATAATCTATATTGCTTTTATCATATTGATAGTTACCGTGTTTGTCTTTTTTCCAAATGAGAACCTCTTCTTCTCCTGGAAACTCAACTTTAACAGTGGCTGCATAAGTCATATCTGGTGAAAACATCAAATGCGATCCCTCAAAGTTTTGTGTAGCGCCCGTGTTTAGATCAACAAATACTGTGTTATTCGTTTCATAGACTTGTCCAGATAGATAAAGCCAGTTTTTATCCTCATCGTAGCGATTTATCAGATAAACATATCTAAGGCCGTCCCCGTCTATGTCCTGTACAGGCGTATCGGTCAATATGATAGGTGCTTCATGATTGGGTATGGTAATAGTGGTTTGGTTTAGCTGACGAGAAACATATTTTGATAATTGTAGTTTTTCGATGAGATTTTGATTATAAATCATCGCACTCTGATCCAGGCAAGCTCGATATTTTGGTTCATCTTTACTATAACAATCCTCACCCCAGTTAGGATAAATAGGCCCTTCTATCATCTCCCAAACATAATCATCAATAGTTGCTTTGGGTAAGCTTGCTTGCGCTGAAAGCGTGACAAAGCCAACAGCTAACACGATAAGACTGTTTAACAACAATTTTGATTGAATCATGATGTTCCATAGCCATTTTAAAATAAGGATACAGTCAATGCTTATCCTGTCCCAAACCACCAAATACCTTCGTATTTTAATTTATAGCTAGGATACTTTAATCAATAGTCATGCCAGTAAACATATCGTATTTGCAGTTAACCTTACCCCAAAAAGATATATTTTTGCCATCATACTCGATATAAGTATGGATAGTCTCTGCATCCGATAGATATGCCTTATTATTCACTTTGTCCATATACTGCTCATACAGCTTATCAATGATCTCGCTAGCGGTTTTATCATCTATATTATCTATTGCTAATTTGAGAGTTTCGATCATCTCAATCCTTTCTTGCTCTAGGAGCTGGTGGTGATACTGATTTCTTTGTTTAAGATCATGATTGCCATAAGATAACTGAGTAAGCCTCTGACTCTCTTTCCAGTAATGTCCATCTAAATGACTCGTGACACGAATATAACTATTAGCACCCATCAGCTCTCCTAACGTTTTAAAACTATAAGAAGAACCATAGCTACCATACTCTAACTCTTTATCATACAAAGACTCCCACAGTGGTGATAACCGTATTCTCTCGTTAAACTCCTTCCTAGTCATCAATACGATAGGCTTTTCTCTCTCAATGCCTGTTAAGGGTTCTGGTGGCGCATAAGGCAGCTCATCGTTAGGATCTGGTATATAACCATCAGGGAAACAAGCACTTTGAAATGCTTCATAGGCGTGCGCTGACAGTGTGACAAAGCCAACAGCTAAAACGATAAGACTGTTTAACAACAATTTTGATTGAATCATAATAATAAAGCTGCCTGTTATTTGATACTTCTATCCTGACGAATGAGGTTCCATTGCCATTTAAATAAAGAGAGTAAACTGTCTTCGTATGGATTTTTTATTTCCGTATTGATTTTATTTGGATAATCCATCACGTTATCTGTGTAGCCTTGATAAAAAGCATGAGGTGTCGACTGACCGTTGTCAAAAGTATGAGGTAAGCTAAAACTATGGCCCAATTCATGAGAGATCTTTCCTAACCTAGTATTACCAGATGCAAACATAACGACTGTGTTTCCCCAGACGGTTTTTTTGGCAGAACAACTAGAACAAAGTGTCTGCTCTGTATTTTCTGCCGCCCCGTAGACTGCATAACTGAAATTTCCTGATAGTGGCTTATATACAGGAAAGTCTGTAAAAAAGACATATGTTTTTTGGTTATCACCATCATCATTAAGCTTCAGCTTACGGGCATCCTCATAGAGTGCTACCATTGTATCGCTAAAGGATTTAGCATGTCGGCTATCTATATAATAAGTATTTGTCGCAGGGTTAACCTGAATATAAGTCTTCATATTCTTATTTAAATTATCCAACATAGGTCTGGTAAACTGCTCACTGTTGGTGATATCCAAACTTGGCTCTCTACTCACCGTGCCTTGAACTAACGATTGGTTTAAAAAATACCGATTAACATACTGTTGTATGTCAATAGGATTAGGCATGGGAGACTCTTTTCCGTTCTTGAAGATGATGTAAGGAACTGCCTTAATATCAGCTTGCTTGATCGTATCATTCGGGTACACACACAACAAACCAACCGTTTTGGTTATTTTTTTAGTAGTAGCGATGATCTTAATGACTCTCACCTTATCACTACCAGTCGTGGCGGTAATATTTATTTTTTTACTGTTATCTCTATAGCGTCTAATCACTTTATTTTGCAGTTCTGGACCGTCAAAATGTCGCTTTAACTCAGTCTCACTCCCTCCCAGCAAATCAGCCAAAGTGCTAATACCTGGTGCTGTGATGCTGATACCACTATCATTGCCCGCATCAAACGAGATAGCAATACTTTCAGGACTCTGCAATGGGCAGATAGCTACTCCTAACAGTTGTTCTTGCTCCACTTGTAAGTATAGATCTACGCCAGTACTATTTTCATCTGAGCTATAACTGGTTGGAAAAATAGATAACCAAGCTGGTACGTAAGTTTCTTTTAGTACTGTTTCGATACTTTCAATTTCAGCGATTTTTTTGTCTGAAGAACTAAACCTACTATATTCATTAATTAAATCTTCAACTTTACCTTTATATAATCTCATAAGTGTAGTGTTATTTGTTGAAGGATCTTTACCTAATTCATATACTTCCTCAATATCGTAGATATACTCATCTCTTAGCCAATCAAAACCATAACTGCCATCATAATAATCTATAGAGCCTTTTATCTCATTAGCTGATAACGGCTTGATATCAGGCCGTCTAAAATGTACGGTAAACGGTTGCATTCTAGATATAGTAATTATAGCCGTACATTGACCCGTTCCAGTTGTACTTGTGGATGTTGGCAAATGACTAGAAACTGCCATAATTGATACCTTCAATCTGTAGATAAATTTGCATATTATAGACCATCTTTAACTTATCAGCGTGATTGAATACTGCCATTAACAGACCTGCGGTAGCAGCCTTACTCATACTGCTTACAAAGATTTTATACATAAAAAAAGCCCAACAATATTGGGCTCTTATAATAAGGTTATCAGTCTATGAATTACAAGCTACTTATGACAAATGACGACTTATAAACCTCCGTCATCTTTTAATTTATAAACGCACACGTGAGCCATTACTGAGCAAGCGATAGGCGATGGTATAAAATATCGCACAGAATACAAAAATAGCCGCCATCGAATACCAAACATTGACATCAGAGTAGCCAAGGATACCGTAACGGAATGAGTTGACCATATAAACGATAGGGTTCAATAACGAGATGCTTTGCCAAAATGGTGACAAGTTTTCCATTGAATAGAACACACCACCAAGATAGGTAAGCGGTGTCAGTACGAAGCTTGGAATGATAGAAATATCATCAAATGAGCGGGCAAATACAGCATTAATAAAGCCGCCAAGTGAAAACAAAATAGAGGTGCCGAGCACGGTAAATATCGTCACAAATAAATGCTCAATGCCTAAATCAGTAAAAAACAGCGCGACTATTGAGACAATGACACCAATGGCCAGCCCACGGAAGATACCGCCACTGATATACCCCATCAGAATCGCGTGCTTGGATACAGGAGAGACCAGCAGTTCCTCAATACTAGAAGTAAACTTAGCACTAAAAAAGCTCGAGACAACGTTAGAGTAACTGTTGGTAATAATCGACATCATAATTAGACCAGGCACGATAAACTGCATGTACGGCACTCCGCCCATCTCACCCACACGCGAGCCAATCATCTTACCGAAGATAATAAAATAGAGGCTCATGGTAATGACGGGTGGCAGTAATGTCTGTGGCCAAATTCGCAAAATGCGGCGAACTTCTTTTAACAAAATCGTGCGAAAAGCA
The DNA here is from genome assembly GCF_052376215.1 of Psychrobacter sp. AOP7-B1-24. Classification (NCBI taxonomy): domain Bacteria; kingdom Pseudomonadati; phylum Pseudomonadota; class Gammaproteobacteria; order Moraxellales; family Moraxellaceae; genus Psychrobacter; species Psychrobacter sp. AOP7-B1-24. The sequence continues at coordinate 17,358 of NZ_JBQSVL010000036.1, read as the reverse complement.
ATCCACTTCTTGCTCCATGACATGGTTTTACTATGATCCATTATTTCTTGACTCATAATCCTGCCTCCTTCATGCTATCTGCACTTTGAATATTTTTATCTACCAAGCGCATAAACAACTCTTCTAGTCGATTGGCTTTGTTACGCATACTGCCCACAGTGATGCTTTGCTCTGATAACTGAGCAAAGACGTTATTCATCGACTCTCCTTCTGTCAACGTCACCTCGATTGTCTGTTCATCCGGCTGTGAAACCCCTGTCACTCCTTCCAAAACCAATTGACGCGTAAGTGGTGTTTCTAAATCAAAAACAAACGTCTCAACGGATAGCTGTGCGAGTAAGTCTTTCATTTCCGTATTGATACGAATCTCACCATGATCCAAGATAGCGATACGCTTACACAGCTGTTCCGCCTCCTCTAGATAATGGGTGGTCAGAATAATCGTGGTTTTTTCTTCGATATTAATCTGCTGCATAAACTCCCACATAGAGCGACGCAGCTCGATATCGACACCTGCTGTTGGCTCATCCAAAATCAATAATTTTGGTTTATGAATCAATGCGCGGGCAATCATCAAACGGCGCTTCATGCCACCTGATAGCTCGCGTGACTTGCTATCACGCTTATCCCATAGACCAAGCGCCGTCAGTAGTCGTTTCGATCGTGGCTTGGCTTCTTTGGCAGGGATACCAAAGTAACCTGCTTGTGTGATCAAAATATCTTCGACTTTTTCGAACATATTGAAATTAAATTCTTGGGGCACGATGCCAAGATATTGCTTAGCAATCGAAGGGTTTTCTAATAAATCATTACCAAAAATATGCACGCTGCCTGTCGTAGGCTTAAATAATGAGCTAATGATGCCAATCATGGTTGATTTACCAGCACCATTGGGACCAAGTAACGCAAAAAAACCACCCTGTGGTACGGTTAAATCCACCCCTTTTAATGCCGAAAACCCATTGTCATAAGTCTTGGATAAATTCTTTATCGTAAGTGCTGGTACCTCAGACATGAAGACCTCTTTGTTTGTTATAAATGTATGTCAAAATATTTTCAGACAGTGAGTAGTTAGAAGATGTATCGTAATGTCATAAAATGAGGCTGCTGTCAGTGAATTTCAACGGCAATGTAGTAGAACTCTCATATTGATAATATTTATGATTAAAAAAGCGCCTATCTCACTGAATGAGATAGGCGCTTTTTAGATATCTATCGTAAAAGCTAAGCTAAGCACTTGTTAAAAATTAGCTTGCTGCTTCAACCATATAATCTACGGCATTCTGAACTTCTTCATCAGGAATATCCGCACCACCTTTTGCAGGCATGGAGTTGAGACCGTTGATAGCATGATCATATAAAGTATCAGTACCTTGGGCAATACGCGGCCCCCAAGCACCAGCATCAGCGAAAACAGGAGATCCTAACAGACCCGCTGCATGACAAGTATGACATACGGCATTATATACAGCCTTACCATCACGAGGTCCATCACCAGCTGCTGGACCAGCAGCACGTGCAGTTACATCACAGACTTCATCGTCTTCAAAGCATACTGTAGCCACAGGCTGAATACGAGCAATCAAGTTAGGATATAATGCAATGAGCTTTTGCACTTGCGGCGTATCTTGTGGAATTGGCTCTTCTTCAGCAACAGGTGCTGCAGCGGCAGTCTCTTCGGTAGGAGCATCGCCCTCTGTTGTATCAGCAGCAGCTTCGGTGTCAGTATCTGATTCAGCTGGTGCGCTTTCTACAACTTCTTGCGTTGCTGCTGCATCAGAAGCAGCTGCTGGAGTTTCTACAACACTTTCGGCTTGGCTCACCGCGATACTAGCAATTCCTAGAATGGCAGCTGCCGATAACATAACTACTTTTCTCATTCGTCACGTTCTCTTATTACATGTACAAAGGCTTGCACGACTCAGACAAACTGTTTGTCCTCCTTTGATGATAACGTGTCATCAATAGCAAACAGAGTGCTAGCGTGCTGGCACACTTGTAATCGGTGATTATAAATATGAATTCTCCCTAGCATTATAAGGGAAAAGGCAGGTAAATTGCCATGCCTGTTTAATGACTATCTTGTTTTTTCTAAAAAAACATTAATCTAAGCCTTGATTTATTGGCTTTATGCTATTTATTTGTTAGACTAAGCGGTCTTTATTTTTCAACACTTAAGAAAGCCTTTGACACCTGTTAAGCTACTGTGTTGATAGAAATAGTAGACAGTTTATTATGCGCTCGTAGCTCAGTTGGATAGAGTATCGGTCTCCGAAGCCGAGGGTCGTGGGTTCGATTCCCGCCGAGCGCACCATAATTTTAAACTTAAGTTTTATTCAAGTTTCGCCTCAAGCATTAGATTGTTTGGGGATTTTTTGTGTCTAAAACCGCACTTAAAACTTAAATCAAAACCATGGCGTCAAGAGAATTTGGCATCAAGAAAAGCGTAAAAAGGACTAAAAACCTAACTTATGCGACATCACCCAACTTCGTATCAAGCATCAATCGAATAAACTGCTTAAACTGACTCGGGTTAGACAGCAGATGCATGGTCATGTCTTCAAACGTCCCTTTGGCATCAAACATAGCGTCCTCGGCAGCGTTTGGATAACCGCCCAGCATAATCTGATCAACACTGTTATTGGTGAACTGCTTGACCACGATCTCGTTTTCAGTGACCTTATCCCAGATGGTATTCATAAAGTTCACTTTGTCCTTGTCGGTAAAGTCCTCACCAGCAAAAACTTCATTCAACCGTTCAATAATCTGTGATAGCAGCGCTTCTTGTTTGTCCTTAGGTGTTGCCGTACCTGCTCCACTGCCACCATCTAATTGATACTCAGACTTGCCCTCTTGTAGCTTTAAGTCTTGCTGGTGCAGCTTTGAGACGCGGTAATGACTCATGACGATGTTACTTAGATCAACGTTTTCTTCATTGTCCACGCTTTCACGTAGTAGCGGCTGTAGGTTACGCGCGTATAGGCTCAGTTTCTCTAACTCTTTGTCGTCATAGTCCACGATTTGCGACATAAACTCATACTGGCGGGTAAAAGTGCCTAAATCCTTCTTAAAGATTTCTAGCGCATCTTGATCAGTTTTAAAGCCTTTGTAGTCATTCTCCGCATTGGTCATCAGTACTACATCACCCGTGGCTTTGGTACGCTCTAGCATCACCTTGGCATGCTGTGCTTGTTCACGTGCTAGCTTATAGCGTTTTTGCCAACGCTCAACCGCTGGCTTGCAGATATTGCTAATGGCCGCGTTAGACTTGTTCTTGCTGTAGAAGGCCTCAACGAATTGCTCTACCTCATGCCATAAGAAAATACCGCTGGCACGTAGCTTCTCGTAAAGATCAAACACCTGATCAGGGTCAGACACATCCGCTAAGGTTGCGGTCTCATAGTATGGCTGGAAGGCCTCTAAAATATCGTCAGGATCATTAAAAAAGTCGAGCACAAACGTACCGCTCTCTGCCTTGCCTTTATAGGTACGGTTCAGCCGTGAAAGGGTCTGTACGCAGTCCACGCCTGTTAGCTTCTTATCGACATACATGGCGCACAGTTTGGGCTGATCAAAGCCTGTCTGGAACTTATTAGCCACTAGCATCACTTGATAGTCATCACTGTCAAAGGCTTTACGCATATCACGGCCTTTTAGCCCGATATTCATATTATGCTCGGTGAACTTCTCGCCAAGTAATGCACCGCTATCAGGGTCATTGTCGTTAAAGGTGACTTCACCTGAGAACGCGACCATGGCATTGATGTTTCTATAACCGTAATCGGCAATATAGTTATCAAAAGCGATTTTGTAGCGTACCGCTTCTTTACGTGAGCCTGTCACGACCATCGCTTTGGCTTGCCCGCCGAGTAAACCTTTAATATTGTCATTAAAGTGCTCAATGATGATCTTAACCTTCTGCGCGATATTGTGCTCATGCAAGCGCACCCAGTTATTCAGCTTAATCTTGGCGCGGCGAGCATCTACCTCATCATCAGCAGCAGCCATCTTTTGCTTAAGCTGATAGACCACTTTATAGTTGGTGTAGTTCTTGAGCACATCTAAGATGAAGCCTTCCTCAATCGCTTGGCGCATAGAATAGACATGATAAGCGGCTGGCAGGTTATCTTTAGATGCTGGCAAGTCAGGGTTAGGCAGCCTTCCAAATAGCTCGATGGTTTTCGGTTTAGGTGTGGCTGTGAAAGCATAGTAGCTTAGATTAGGACTACTACGGCGTGCAGCAAGCGTGGCATCCATTATGACATCAAGGCTATCTTCGCTAGATAGCGGCGCGTCATTATCAGTAGTATTATTCTCTGTATCACCTGAGACCAACACTTCTTTAAGCTGGCGAGCCGTTGAGCCTGTCTGTGACGAATGGGCTTCATCGGCGATGATGGCATAACGGCGCGACTTGAGCACACTTGAGTCTTCAATCGCTTTAAGTACAAATGGAAAGGTTTGAATGGTCACGATAATGATCGGCTGCGAGTTGACCAATGCGCTGGCAAGCTGCTCAGACTTTGAGCCGTCACCTTCTTTTCTATTGATCTTGCCCACCACGCCATCAGCATGTTCAAACTGATAGATGGTGTCCTGCAATTGGTCATCGAGCACGGTACGGTCAGTGATGACAATGACAGAGTGAAATTGCTTATTGCCTTGATCGTTATACAAGGTCGATAACTGATGGGCCGTCCATGCGATAGAATTAGACTTACCCGATCCTGCACTATGCTGAATGAGGTATTTTTGACCAGCACCTTCATCAATAGCGGCATTGACCAATTTAGTCACCACATCCCACTGATGATAACGCGGGAACATCATGGTCTCTTTTTTAGACTTACGGCCAATCGCGTCCTCTTCCTCATCAATCTGCAAGTGCATAAAATGGCCAAGGATGGCGAGTAGGTTCTCTGGCGTGAGCACTTCATTCCATAGGTAATCAGTGGCATATTGGCTGACATCTTTAGGCGTATCATTACCTGCGCCGCCCTCACTGGTACCTTTGTTAAATGGTAAGAAGTAAGTACTATCTCCTGCCAGCCTCGTGGTCATATAGACTTCATACTGACTAACAGCGAAGTGAACCAATGCGCCACGCTTAAACGTCAGTAGCGGCTCAGGTTTCTTGGTATCAGGGTCTTTAGGCAGGCGTGTCTTCTTATACTGAGTAATCGCATTTTGCACCGCTTGCTTAAACTCAGACTTTAGCTCCATCGTTGTGACAGGCAAGCCATTGACGAACAGCACTACATCGATACGGTTACGCTTAGCGACTTTACCGTCAGTGCTATCCTTTAGGCTGGTATGAGGGCTATAGACCACCTCAGGAACCACACGGCAGATATTGGCCTCATAGCGTGCCATGGTCTCAGGATTAAGGCTGTGCTCAGGCTTAAACTGACATAGGTCAAAACGTGCGTTACGAATCTTGAGGCCATGGCGTAATACGCCCAATGTGCCATAAGTGCGTGAGGCTCTATCGGTTGAGTGTTCATCAGCCTTGTTTAGCTGCTTAACCAATGCGGTGATAAAGTGACGCTCAGAATCGATAGGAAAGGTACGGCAAAACTTTTCCCATTCCTTTGGCTGGGTCGTCTGCACAAAGTCGAGCACGTCTTGTTCATATAGCGCGGTCTCTGCCGTATAGCCGCTGGCATGACCTACTTGCCAGCCTTTCGCTTGCATCTGATTAACAATATCGGCTTGGAAGACAGATTCGTAGGTAGTGTCGATCATATTGAGTCCATTAAAATTTATTATTATTTTTGCATCATTCAAATAATTAGATCCCCGAAACTATAAATTCTGAATACTCTTCAGTAAATGTAAAGAACAGTACTAGTAGTAGCGTTAATAACAAGGTTCTATGTTTTTCAACGACTGCTTTTGTAGATGTCAAACCCTTATAAAATACAAACAGGTAAAATATAACGATTGGCCAAACGTATGGAATCCAAAGAAACATGAAAGTCATTGCAATATCAAACATCATATATTTAGCGGTACTCATAAAAAAATCTAAAGAAAATTCATAATTCGAATCGTGTCTTTTGTACCCTCTATAAGTAAAGTAAGCGTTGACTACATAGGCAACTACAGGGCTGTAAATCAGCGCCCAAAATAACTGCTTATACCGCTTAACGATTGGGTGTGGCGTTTGTAAAGTGATAGCAACTTCCTTTTATGAACCTTAAGAGCTTAAATACGAAAACTACCTATCTGATGATGACTCTAAGACATATTCTAATGCAGCGACAGTATCATCGAATGTCATCTTCAAAGCTTCGGACAAATCACAGCCTACGACATCGCCATTATCACAAGCGATGTTAAACCACTTTTCCGCTCGTTCATCATCTTGGTCAACGCCATAACCCATCATATACATCATACCTAGATTACGTTGGCCAAGCACTTCTTCTTGAGTCGCGGACTGACTAAACAACTCAAAAGCTTTAGATAAGTTTTTTGGTACCACTTTACCCTCTACATATAGTACGCCTAAATTATTTTGACCTATGGCTACCTCTTGTTCAACAGATCTCTCTAGTAGTTCAAGTGCTTTGGCATAGTCCTGAGTGACTCCTTGACCAGAATAATAAGCCCAGCCTAGACCTGCTTGACCCCAGCCATTATCTTGATCTGCCGACTTTCGATACCATTTTGCCGCTTCGGTATAATCTTGCTCTACACCTCGACCCATTTCATACATATTGCCGATATTATTCTGAGCAAATGGATGTCCTTGTTCAGCAGCTTTTTGATACCACTTAAGTGCTTTGGTGTAGTCCGTAGGTACAATTAAACCCTCTTCATAAACCACACCCAAGTTATTTTGAGCATCAGCATTTTCTTGACTGGCTGCTTTTTGCAATAATTGATATGCCGCGTTATAGTCCTGCTCCACACCTTGACCGATATAATATACCCAACCGAGCGCACCTTGCCCCTGAGCATCACCCTGATCAGCAGATTTTTTATACCACTCTACTGCTTTTTTGCTATCTTGCTCTACGCCTTGCCCCAAATCATACATCATGCCTAGGTTATACTCACTCAAAGACTGGCCCTGAATAGCAGCTTGCTGAAACCATGAATACGCTTTATGAAAATCTTGAGGTACTCCTGTGCCCTCATAGTACATAGTGCCTAGATTATTCTGAGCACGCATATCACCTTGAATCGCTGCTTTTTGATACCATTCAACTGCCTTAGCATCGTTTTTCTCAACACCACGACCTTCTTCGTACATTAATCCAAAATTATATTGAGCAATCGCATCGTCTTGATCCGCTGACTTGCGATACCATTGTGCAGCCTGTGTATAATCTTTTTCCACACCGCTGCCCATCTCGTACATTACTGCAAGGTTTCTTTGCGCCAATGGGTTGCCTTGCTCAGCAGATTTGCGATACCAGTGTGCTGCCTTGACATAGTCCTGCTTAACGCCATCGCCAAAATCATACATAACGCCTAGATTATTCTGAGCAGCAGCGTCACCTTGATTGGCCGCCTTTTGGTACCACTCTACTGCCTTTTTGCTATCTTGCTCGACACCGTCGCCAGTGTCATACATCACTGCGAGATTGTACTGAGAATCTACATTCCCTTTGTTAGCTAGTGCTTCGGCTGTCGTTAAGCTACTCGCCTGCGCTGATAGTGAGAGGCCGACCAATAGACTGAGCAGCGTTATTTTCAGGGTAGCTCTAGATTTTGCAGACCAAAACATTATTTGTCCTTATGGGTATAGAAACATTCGTTAGAATATAGGTCGTCCTTTATAAATCACAGAACGCTTCAAATGATTGCATCAGCAATTGAGTACTAGAAAAATATTATTTTCCTAACTATAGTTGAGATAAAATCAGCTTTGGCAATAGTAGCAAAATAATACACAATTGACGAGATACATAAAAAATAAGAGTGTCAAACCTGCAAGTTTGAAGCGCCTCAAATCATTTAAACGTAGCTGTATTATTACTTTTCATACTAGAGCGATAACGATCATCAGTAAAAACTTAAGTCGAGGTAAATATGGACACTATTCTAATAGGGTATTCGGTAAGTCAGATAAACGATGATCCTGACTGGACCAATGAACGAAGATCGCAGTTTTTAATAGACCCTCATATTAGGCTACCTAAGTCAGTAGATAGTAATGTTTGGGAGGAAAGTTATGATTGTTTCGATGAATTGTCTGAACAAGAGAGGATGGATAACTACATCAAATGGCGTAACAAAGAAAGACTTGTCGATTTAACAGGTTATAGAATTACAGAAAAAAACAGAGTGCTAAATGCCAGTTATTTACATTTTTTTGAATATGTACCTGTAGAAGTTTGGGCTATGGAATATAAGTCAGAGCCTATTGATAAAAGCATGTTTTTTCTTGGTTACGATGTCGCTAGTGGCGGTACATTGAGTGGGCTATCAAACTGTGGCTACACAGATATAGAGCTTGTATATTGCAGGGAACATTATTTACAACATCTAAATAAACATGGATTGTTTGAAAATTTTGGTATTGCTAACGAGTTTCTTAGTTATACAAATCAAAGAGCAGCTGCAGACGCACCTTTTTATGTTTATAGCATTTATGTCGATAAGAAAGTTGACTGAACTGAATTGAGTATAAAGAATAATAGTTGATACGATTCCTAAGATGTTAATAATCTGCTTGTGCGTATGTCGATAAGAATCAAGCGTAATAGACGATCAAGACTTAAAATCATCCTTATGGGTATAGAAATATTCGTTAGCATATAGATTCGTAGGTGATTAAAGGCATATAAGCGCTCTGTCTTTACACGCTCAAACCAACCGCTACGGTTCCTCACACACCATCTTTAGGCTCTTACCAAAGATGGTTTTATTCAGCCGATTATAATTGGCAAAGACTTTTTCAGAGTCAGTATGATAGATCTGATCATTCACGCAATTACTAAAGCCATAGGTCAGTAAGTTGATTTTGGCATAGTTTTCGGGGTCGCTGGCTTTTTGGCTCTGATAACGCTCTGTAGTCAAATTGCGTGAATATTTACCGCCATCATTACTAAAGAGTGTTTGCTCCTGAATTTGCTCTTCGACGAGCTCTTGCCATTTGTTTTGCACAGCGGTTTCGTCTTTAAAAAAGGGCGCAAGATACTGCTTACACATCAGCGGACTCATCCTCATTGCTTGTATGGGATCTAGATAAGCCAAAATACTTAATTTATCACGAACATACTCGCCTTCAATAGACTTTAGCAGCTCACGCTTGTAGGTTTGCGCTTGTGGCACGACTTCTAATTGCTCAACCTTACGCTTGCGTGCCTGATATTCTTGATTTAAGTTGTCTAGGTCTGACTTTGATACTCTGTTCAAGTCGCTAGGGTAAACAGGAGAAGAAAAGCTATGTAGCTGCTTACTCGTTAGATTATTTAGCATAAAATGCGAGTTTTCGATTTGCTTGGCGCTATACTTTTTATTATCGAACTCGCCTTGGATATCACATAGCTCGTCTTGCCATTTGTAGACTTCGGCTTGAGCAATATTAGTTACTGCTGACAATAAGATACTTACTGCTAGTACTGAGTAACACTTCATTATTGAAGTCCTTTTCTAGTTTTAATCTTCGTTAAGCACAAAAACTCTCAATTTACACATTACTAACTACCAACTTGCCAGCCTTGCATTTGAGTGACGATATCGGCTTGGAACACAGATTCGTAGGTAGTGTCGGTCATGTTAAGTTTAGGAGAATAACTAAACTAATAGTAAGTAAAGATTAGAATATTTAGCACTAACAATGTGAGCATTTACTAAAAAAACTACCGATGGTAGTATAGTAATACTAATATAGGTAAATACCAAACATATGACCGTAAATCAAGCACAGTCTAAGATTAATGAGGTCTATGACTTTCTGATATCTTTTGAAGGTATGATTAGTCCTGACAACTTTAGATTTAGCCGTTGGATAAAAGATGCTCAAGCTTTACGTAAGAGTAGTCCTGCTGAGGGTTTCCTGATGGAAGCCCTAGTCTACCGTGCGCAGGGTAAGCTTGATAAAGCGGTTAATTGTGCTGAGAAGTCTTATCGACTGGATAAGTCAGTTGCGCGCGATGATTATGCGACGCTTTTATCGAATACTGGACGCTTTGAAGAAGCGTTAAAGTTAACTTTGATAAATTTACAGGAAGATAATTTTAATACGCATGCTCTGACTAGACTAATTGTAGATTCGTCAATAACGCTAGATAAAGAAGCGTTATCACAAGGTTTGTCTTTATTCAAAGACCCTAACGATAAGTCTAAAGATTTATTACTGTTAGCCCATGAAAAATTGAACAAAATTGATAAAGAGTTATCTATCCTAGAACAAATGAAAATTAATATTGTTACTTTTACAACAATTTCATCTATTGCAGCTAGAGCTTTAAATACTTATTATCTAGGTGATAGTCAGGTTTCAACTACTATTCAGCATAATGAAGTAGGTACGTTTTTACTCTTAAATCAAAAAATACCTAATGTTAGCATCGACGATTGCTTTATGATTTATGACAAATATACCGACGATTTAATCGATAGCGAATTATCTTTTAAAGATTATAAACGCATAGTATATAATTTTTTACCATTGGAAGACGAAGATTTATCGAATGATGATCTGCTTAGTCAGCAAGGGATATTAGTTTGAGTGTAACAATAAATGAATTAGAGCAGGCTATAAACAGCCTGTTTCCTAATCCTAAAAATATTACAGCAGAAGCAGTTCAAAGAGCCTGTATCAATCGTCACTACTATTTAATCTATTACACTATGCTGATAGTTATTAAAGATAATTTTCCCCAATATGATATGAGTAGAGAGGGTTCATTTAATAATACAGGCTCTCATAATCGAGTCTTTTGTGTGTTTGAAGATATAGCAGAACTTACAGGTAGCAAAGCGGCTAAAAGACTCGCTTTACAATTTACTGATTTTTTGACTAAACGCCATAAAGCAGATTATAAACTTGATGAGACCTTCAGCAGTAGTGAATACTCACAATGTCTAAGGTATGCAGAAAGAATACCAGAGCTAGCGCAAGCGCTTATTGATGAGCAAGCTTCAAATTGATAGTATTTATTATTTTATCAGTTCGCTAATCTATACCATCAAAAGCAACAACTCCCCTAGTTTTACCAACCCATGTGGTTGGAATATAAGACTAGGGGCTTTTTTTGACCATGTTTTTTCTAGTGGTTAGAACTTGGACGTTTAAGGTAAATGAGCAGCTCTACTCAGCCGCCCGCCAACTTCTCACATCAATCTTACCCGTAACCGCAGCAGATATTAAAGCGGTGCGGCGTTCTTGCATAAGTGCTTCTTAAGCACCATGTATTTATTTTAATCACCCTACAAAATCTTTACAAAACAAAAACCATCATTATAAAGCTGAATCCGTAGGCTGTTTTTTAAGCACTAATCAAACTGACATTAATGCTATGTAATAAAATTTCATAAACAGTGATAAAAATATGGAAATAGTTAGTTGACCTATAAAACGAAATACAGGTTTGATTTCTATTAGCTTCTTTAAAGACAAATAAGAGAGGCTTTCAATGATAAGACCTCCAGAATAAGCTATTAGGATAGTAGTAAAAAGGAAACTTGAGACAAATTGACCGTTTTTTATTGCCCAAATACCACCAGCAAAATCAGGTACTGCCATATATACTATGATAACAGCCGAAAAAATAATAAGTTGTTTAATCATCAGCTACCCGCCAGCCCCGCACATCAATCTTGCCCGTAACCGCAGCAGATATTAAAGCGGTGCGGCGTTCTTGCATCAGTTGAATGGCTTGTTCCGCATTTTCAGTTAAAGCATCAAAATGATTTTGCATTTTATCGAGGTAATCAGCTATTTGGTGCTGTTCATTTAATGGCGGTATAGGAATTCTAGCTTCTTTAATATTATCTTGACCTATGTTAGGGTCTTTTCTTGTTCCCGCTGCACCAATCATCCAAAAAGGACGATAAAACTCATAAAAGCGATGTAAGTAATCAGGTACAAAAGCCTCACTCGGCAATACACCGCAAACAGCCTGATTAATAGTAGATTCAAATCTTAATAATGAATGTTTTCCAATAGAGCCAGCACCGCCATACATAGCTATCAACACACTATTTTTAGGCAATAGAGAACACGCGCTATCTCTAACTGCTTTTGGTGTAATCATAATTGGCGTTTCATTCAACTTATCGTTATTTAAGTCAGTAGTACGAATCCAAGGTATATCACCATCTTCATAATAATCTTCATACTTTGAAGTAGTGGGCGTACCTCCACTCGTCGTACTAGCTTTCCATTTAAGCTTCACGATATCCCAATGCTCCGGCACGCTCCCCAACCATTCCACACCCGAATCTTTCATCGGTGCATCAGGATTCAAGCCTTTGGTCACCGCATGACTAATCACGGCTTGGCGCTTTTCTTTTAACAGTTGGATAAGGGTTTGCTGCTTTTCGATTAAGGTGTCAATTTGGGCAGTCTCAAAGTCGAGGAAATTGGCGATTTGGGTTTGTTCATCAAACGGTAATGATGGAATTTTAATGCTAACTAAATCAGTGGCATTAATAGCTGGATAACTTACACCAACAGATAGAGATACAACTTCTTTAATAAAACCTTTTGCTCTCAAACAATAAGCAGCATAACCTTTATATAAACATTCATTAGGACGTATCACTGCAAATCCAGTTGAAACAATCATGTTTTGTGGTGGATTATTTATAGGGGCAATAGCTTCTAAATAGGTTCGTACAGTAGAAATAATAACATCACCGTCTTGCACAACTCTTTTTGCCCTTGAAGGAGCTTTTTCAAAAACCATATTTTCAGTGTTTGTGATGCCTTCAGTTGACGAAACACTCCCAATATCCACATATTCTAATTCAAACTCTTTACTGGTTGAATCTGACAAAACTTCATCGTTATAAGTGCATAAATATTTAAGCGATTTAGTTCCCCAATGAGTAGGAACTTGCCCCAACCACTCAACGTCTGATTCTTTATACTCTTCATACCGCTGATACTTCGCCATTATGAATGCACCTCGTTTAATAATTTCATAATCTCAGTGCTAACCGCATCCAAGTCTGCATCAATCTCAGTAAGCGGACGCGGTGGCTCATACACATAGAAATGACGGTTAAACGGTATCTCAAATCCAACAATGCCAACATCTTCATCAATGGCATCAGTCTTATCGGCATTGATCCACGCATCAGGCACATGCGGCTGCACTTCACGGGCGAAGTAACTTTCAATCAGCTCGGTGGTCGTCACCTCAGGATTCAGCGGTACGTTTTCATAATCGCGTAAATCGCTGTCTGTTTGGAACTCAACTATTTTGGCTGGCTTGTCTGCTCTTTGATTACTAGCGGCTGGTTTATAGCTAAACGCACCATACAACGGATTGGCAACCTTAACTGCTTTTTTGATGACGGGTTCGGCGTCAGGGTTCTTCCAAGTGATGGCGTCTAGCAGCTGTTTCTTCTCTTTCGCATCCAAACTCATATCATCACTGGCATCAGCGTCTTTTAACGCTTGTTTAAACACCTTATCAAACTCATTAAAGTCATCGAATTGGTTTTCACCGATAGCCGTTTGCAACGCTTTGGCTTTATTCATTAGGGCAAGTTGTGTTTGCCAGAGCTTGGCATCAAGCACATCTTTGATTTGCTTTTCTTTTAGCTCGCTAAAGTCAGCCTTAATCATCGCACGCGCTTCTAAGGTGACCGCTGATAAATCGCCATAGCTGTTATTATTGCTGTCAGTTGTCCAGTTACGGCCAAATGCCTCATACAGTGCTGGCATGACCATATCAAATGGCTTAGGCGCATAACGCAAGCTATTAATGGCGCTGTCGGATAGCTGAGCAGACAGACGTAACGGACGCTCAATGGTGATACGGCGATAGCCAAACTCATGGGTGGCAAATATCTTACTGGCAAAGGTTTTGGCAGGTTCAGCTTTTGGGTTTGCCGATTGGCGGCCACGGTTAGACTTCACCTCTTCCGGCTTATCGAGTACGCGCGCATCGACCACCTCAAAGTTGCCAAAGCTTTTGGTGATGGTCTTGATATCGTCTTCACTCATCTCATTACGCTTAGAGCCCAACGATTTACGCATCTTGCTGTATAGATTGCTACCATCGATTAATTGTACGCGACCTTTACGCTCAGGCGCTTTCTTATTGCTGAGCACCCATACATAGGTGGCAATGCCCGTGTTATAGAACATATCGGTCGGTAGAGCGATAATAGCTTCAAGTAAATCGGCCTCTAAGATGTAGCGGCGAATCTCACTCTCGCCACTGCCTGCGCCGCCTGTGAATAGCGGTGAGCCATTTAGGATGATACCGATACGGCTGCCTTGCTTGTTATTTTGGTTGCTGCTGCTATCTGCATCTTTAGCATTATCAGTAATCGGACGCATCTTGCTAATCAGATGCATCAGGAACAATAGCGACCCATCAGACACGCGCGGCAAGCCCGCCCCAAAGCGACCATCAAAGCCTTTTTGCTCGTGCTCATCTTTTATCTCACCTGATATCTTTTTCCAATCCACCCCAAACGGCGGGTTAGACAGCATGTAGTCAAACTTCTCCGCGACCAGCTGATCGCTAGACAAGGTATTGCCCAGCTTAATGTTATTCACCTCTTGCCCTTTAATCAGCATATCGGCTTTACAGATAGCATAAGACTCAGGGTTAAGCTCTTGCCCATAGGTACGCATGACCGCATCAGGGTTCAGCTCTAGCACGTATTCCATACCAGAGGATAAGAAACCGCCCGTACCTGCCGTAGGGTCATAAATGGTGCGAATAATGCCGTCTTTGGTCAGCGCATCATCATCTTCCATAAACACCAATGAAGTCGTCAGGCGAACGATATCACGCGGAGTAAAATGCTCCCCTGCAGTTTCGTTCGAGCTCTCAGCAAAGCGGCGGATCAGTTCTTCAAACACAAAGCCCATTTCATGGTTAGAGATAGCGTTAGGGCTAAGATCGGTATTGGCGAACTTCTGCACCACTTTATAAAGTAGGTTGGCATCCGCCAGCTGACCGACAAACTCTTCAAACTTGAAGTGCTCGAATATCTCACGCGCGTCTTTTGAGAATGACTGCACGTAGGTGTTTAAGTTGTCTTTGATATCACTCTGACCCATCTTGCTCAAATCCATGGGCGAGGTATTATAAAACGCATGCTTGCTGGCACGAATGATGAACTTCTCTTGTGCTTCCTCTGGCAGACCCTTTTCAGCGATACGCTCACTCTCAGCAACCACAGCAGCTTTGGTGTCTGCTAATACGCACTCTAGGCGGCGCAGTAGTGTGAATGGCAAGATGATACGGCCGTATTGAGATTGCTTAAAGTCACCACGTAAGAGATCAGCGACAGACCAGATGAAAGCCGCTGTTTGAGAGAAATTTTTGGTCATGAGAGTATCTTTTGGTTGTTGGGCAAGGTTGAATACTTGGGATTATAGGAGAGGCTTAAAATTAGACTACACGTGCTGCGATGGAATACATCGACTTATGACGGCTTATAAAGCTCATTGTATGATAGTAGAGTATATAAAGGCTAGTATGCAAACTTAATGTTAGTTATATTTGATAAAAAAATTATGATCGGTAAATGATGATATTGGTTGGAATAAAAATAGATAAAATACAGAAATCAGGAATAAAAAAGACCGTTTTTTTCAAATTCTTCCTAAGAAAAAACCCTCTTCAGCTTAAGACAGTTAATGATGTCTTGATTCATTCAACTATTGTTGTTATTTTTACGAACGATAATAAAAATCTGTTTTCCCGACACCTCATTCATGGTTAACCAACAAGAGCAACATTATGAAAATTATCAATACTATCTTAGCTGGTGTCTGCCTACTCTCTCTCACCGCCTGCGGTACTCTTCAAAACTGGAATAGTGACTATTTATCAGGAGGAACAGAATATCTATCAGATGATCAAGGACTAATTAGAGATTGTAGAGGAAATCACTTAAGTCTTACTGGCGAACCTAGTTCAGAAGCCGAAAGGTTTTGGCAAGATAATAACTTATCTAAAGGAAATACTAATTTTGTCTGTAAAGACGGCAAAGCTTACTTACCTAGCAAGGTCACGGACTGTCAAGGCAATCTCATTGCTAAGCAATCTGGTGGCGTTGAAGGATTTAGAGCAAAGTATAATTTGAATAATGGAAATATGAGGTTTACTTGCAATAATGGCACTGTTACTCCTGTTCCTTTAAGTAGCTTACAATAAACAATTGGATGCTTATTTCTAACAGGAGCAACATTATGAAAATCATCAGCACGATCCTAGCAGGTGTCTGCCTACTCTCTCTTACCGCTTGTATAAAGATGGATCCTAAGACGTGGATTGGAGGGGGTGGAGGGTATTTAAAAGACAAACAAGGAAGATTAGTAGGAGATTGTAAAGGAAACAATATAAGCATGGAGCTTTCAACTTCAGATGCTGATACCTTTTGGCAAAATAATGATCTACCTAAAGGAATCTTTGACTTTGTCTGTAAGGACGGTAAAGCTTACTTACCTAGCAAAGTCACTGACTGTCAAGGTAGCTTGATTTCAAAACAATCTGGTGGTGTAGAAGGATTTAGATCAAAGTACAATTTAAACAACGGAAACATGAGATTTACTTGTAAAAGCGGCACTGTGACTCCTGTTCCTTTGAGTAGTTTGCAATAAGCAATTGGATGCTTATTCCTAACAAGAGCAACATCATGAAAAATATTATCTATCTATCTGTACTCACAGCAGTAACTGTCAGTCTGACCGCTTGTTATAAGCAAAGCGATATCTTGGGCGGTGGGGAATATATATCTGATAAAGACTATGGACTATCAGAAGATTGCTATGGAGAGCTTATCAGTACACAACTAAAGCCCTCAGATGCAGATAAGTTTTGGCAAGAAAATAATTTACCTAAAGGCACTACTAAATTTATTTGTAAGGATGATAAAGCTTACTTGCCAAGTAAAGTTACTGACTGTCAGGATAATATAATTGTTGAGCAATCAGGTGGATTAGAAAGGTTCAAAAAAGATAGTGGTATTAATAAGAATAACGTGAGGTTTTTTTGTCAAAATGGTAAGGCAATACCGTCTAACTACGATGATATATAAGAGATTGATTTGTATAGCTAAATAATCATAGCGGGAGCGTTCTTTGGAGAACGGCTTGGAGATAAGGTGAATAACATATTATGACTTATGACTTATTAGCAGATATTGGCGCTCTTATTTTTGTGGTAGGTATGATTTTATGGATGATTTCGCAGCAACTAG
>NZ_JBQSVL010000035.1:0-30135 GCF_052376215.1 Psychrobacter sp. AOP7-B1-24 | reverse complement strand
CCCATGTCATACAATGGCTTGCAATTTTTAATGGTTACTTTATTTTATATAGAGTCACATTAGTAAATTGTCAGTAAACAAAAGCCTCAGTCGACACAAGGAAATGTGATGAGTAACACTCAGATCCCTTCTCCAGGGTCTAATCAGCAGCCGTCTAATTATGACACGGAGCTATCAGATAGCTATCTTGATTTGCACAAACCAAGTTCGAGTTTTGAAAGTCGTGATGATTATCTAAACCATGAATTACAAATCATGCAGCCAAAACGCTGGCGCGCCAATTTACCATTCCGTGATTACCGTTTTGAATTTGAAGATACTATTCCAGCCATGGCCGCGACGATTGGTAAAGTCGTTATGGTAGGCGCGATTGCCGCAACATTTGCAGGTCCGCTTGGTTTGGGCGACGCGTTTGTTTTAGAAAACGTTCGTTATGAACTATTAATCGTTTCATTCTTTATTATCTTATTTTCAGGGTTTTTACTACCGACTGCCAACCTTGCTGGTACTCATGGTCCTCTCATTCCGCTTATCCCTATTGTGGTAGCCGCTGGCGGGCATCCAATGGCTTTTGGCCTATTGATTGGTGCTTTTGGTCTACTGCTTGCTATCAGTAAAGGAGGGAGCTTGCTGGCCAACTTAACCAGTAAAGGTGTGTGCGGTGGCCTTTTGATTTACTTAGGGTTTATCGGTACGACCTCGCAGGTTAAAAACTTGTTTGCTTGGTCAGAGGGTATCGGCATGTCGCATATTGCCTTTTTCATTATTCTGGCAACGATTTTGTTATACGCATTACTAGAACACTGGCAAAAACGCTGGCTGGCTGTCCCACTAAGCTGTGTGTTAGGTGGTGGACTTGCCTTTGCATTGGGTGCGCCTTTTGAGTTTAAAACAGCACCAGGTTTACCGCATATGAATCCTATGTATTGGTGGGGTGAGAATACGGGTTGGATGCTTGGACTACCAACGGTTGAAAGCTTTATTGTGGTATTGCCGTTTGCTATTTTAGCCGTTGCAATGTGGTCGCCAGATTTCTTAGGCCATCAGGTATTCCAAAAAATCAGCTATCCTAAACGTACTGAAAAAGTGCTGATGGATATTGATGATACGATGACCAGTGCTTCAATTCGTCAGGTCGCGGGCTCTGTACTAGGTGGTGCTAACTTTGCGTCATCGTGGGGGACATATATTGTTCCTGCTGCGATTGCTAAGCGTCCGATTCCTGCGGGTGCTTTATTAACGGCCTTGTTTTGTATTATTGCAGGCGTTTGGGGTTATCCGATGGATTTAGCCATTTGGCAACCAGTGATGTGTGTGGCGTTGATTGTGGGTGTTTTCATTCCACTGCTTGAGGCTGGCATGGAGATGACTCGTGAAGGCAAAACCACGCAATCTGCGGCGATTGTGGTCTTTGCTTCTGCACTGGTTAACCCTGCATTTGGTTGGTCAATCACGCTATTGCTCGATAACTTGGGCTTGATCGGTTCTAAAGAACGCAGCTCTAACTTGTCTAAAATGAGCCGTTGGATTATACCGGGCATTATGTTTGTGGTATTGACAGGTGTGATGGCTATTGTTGGTATGTTGCCAGGTATTCCAGCCTTGCTACCGAATTTCCGTCATTAATTTCTGTTATTCATGCTCATTTTTAATAGCTGTTTGCTAATCAATAAAAGTCAGCCTTGGTGCTGGCTTTTTTTATGGGAATTTTTGAGCTGATAAGTGTTCTTGCAAAATGCGCATTATCGCCCCATAACTAGCTATATGTATCAGTATCTTGAGAGCAGTAAATTATATGGTCAATGTCTCAGAATCGAGTCCTATCGATGATAAAAAAGCCCGTCTTAAGCATTTAATTCAGCGCCTACCAAATTTGCCAGGTGTGTATAAAATGCTGGGTAAAAATGGCGATATCTTGTATGTGGGTAAAGCTAAGTCGTTAAAGAGCCGAGTAAACAGCTACTTTGCAAAGACAATCGATCATCCAAAGACTCGGGCACTAGTGGCACGGATTCATGATATTGAAACCATTATTACCCGTAGTGAGACCGAGGCATTGCTGCTTGAGCAAAACCTGATTAAAGAGTATCGCCCACCATACAATGTGCTATTACGTGATGATAAGTCTTACTTGTATGTATTTATTTCAGCAGACAAGCCTTATCCAAGGTTGGCGTATGGTCGTGGTAAAGGCAATCATCAAAAAGGTCGATTCTTTGGGCCGTTTCCCTCTGCTCATGCGGCAAAAGAAACCTTGGTGTTGATGCAAAAAATGTTTCAAATGCGCCAGTGCACAAATACTTTTTTTAAACAACGTAAGCGCCCTTGTCTGGAATATCAGATTAAGCGTTGCCGTGCACCCTGTGTGGGGTTGGTATCACCCGATGAGTATGCAGAAGATGTAAATAACACCATTCGCTTTTTAAAGGGTGATTCTAGCGACATTCACAGCGCATTGATTGAAAAAATGGAAGCGTCCGCCGAAGAGTTGGATTTTGAAAAAGCGGTCTTTTATCGCGATCAGCTGTCTATGCTGCGTGAGGTGCAGGCCAAGCAAGCTGTCTATACCGTACAAGGTGAGGCTGATGTGATAGCCATTACCAGTCAGGCAGGCATGACCTGTGTCAACGTATTGACCGTCCGTGGCGGTCGCGTACTAGGCGGTAAGAATTACTTCCCTGATGTCGACAGCAGCGAATCGCTTGCAGACAATCTCTCTGCTTTTATTACTTCATTCTATTTTCAGGTGACGGATGATTTGCCCGCAGAGATTATCTTGAGTCACGAATTACCCGATCAGGTGGCGGTCAGTGAAGCACTGGCGACGCATTTCGGTAGTAAAGTTGTCATCAAAACCAATGTGCGTGAGCACCGTGCCGAATGGCTAGACTTGGCAAAACTGAATACTAATAATGCGCTAAAAACCAAGCTAGGCGACTATCTAGAGTTGCATGCGCGTTTTGGGGCACTAAAAGACGTATTGGCCGATGTTACCGAGCGTACCATTGATCGGATTGAGTGTTTTGATATTTCACATACGATGGGTGAGGCGACTATTGGTAGCTGTGTGGTGTTTGACCAAGGTGGCTCGCGCCGACGGGATTATCGCCAATACGCTATCCATGACATCCAAGGCGGTGATGACTATGCAGCGATGAAGCAAGTACTGACACGCCGTTATAAGAAGCAGCCATTGCCTGATTTACTATTGATTGATGGTGGTAAAGGTCAGCTAGGTATTGCCAAAGAAGTGCTGACCGAGCTGGATATTCTGAGTGATACTTTGCTCATTAGTGTGGCAAAAGGAGAAGGGCGCAAGGCTGGGCTTGAAGTGTTGCACTTTATCGATCATGAGCCGCTAGATCTACCAATGGATAGCAAGGCGCTACATTTATTGATGCATATTCGTGATGAGGCGCATCGATTTGCGATCACAGCGCACCGTAAGAAACGCGACAAACGCCGTTCATCATCGGTGTTAGAAGTTATACCCGGACTGGGTGAAAAGCGCCGCCGTGACTTACTCAATCACTTTGGTGGTATGCAGCAATTGCTTGGCGCATCCCAACAAGAGCTGTCAGGCGTGCAAGGTATTGGGCCAGTACTTGCAAAAACGGTTTATAAGGTATTGCATGAGTAAACAGATATAGTTTAGCGGTGCATATCAGCTTCAACCACTTTGTAAACAATAGGTAAGCTTACAGTTGATTCTATAAATTTACCATCTTCAGTGGCCGCATGGAATATCATTTTGCGGGCCTGTATAATGGCTTTTCTATCTAGGTGTCGATTACCTGATGATTTCTGAATACTAGCCCTGTCAACTGTGCCTTTCTTATTGATATTTAATTTAAGTATAAGGTCCACACTTTCTCCAAAGTTCATCCTTCTTGATGCTTGAGAGGGGAGAGTAAAATCTACGGAGCGCATAACTGTAGGAGGAACTATAACAGGCTCTCGTTGAGGTAGACTTTGACAGCCTATCATAAATGCGAAAAGGAGTACAAGTGGTAAAGTTTTTTTCATTACTTCTTATTTCTCCGCATTTTTATAAGTCACAAATTTAAAATCCAACGCGCTTTTTTCATCGTGCATCTGCTCAGATTCTTCTGCCACTTCAAACTCACTTGGCAATTCAGGATAAAACGCATCACCATCGGTAATTTCAGTGTTTACGTGAGTCAGTTCAATACGGTCGGTATACATCAAGGCATCGCTAAAGACGCGCTCACCGCCAATGACCCAAATAGTATCAAGATGCGCGCCATGAGCCAGACTGGCTGCTTGCGTCAGTGCATCGTCTAGATTGTGTACCACATGAGCATTAGTCTTACCGACGAGGCCTTTTTGTTCAGCATAATCCAATTGGCTGCTGATAATGAAGCTAACGCGTTTTGGTAAAGGCTTGCTGCCCATTGATTCAAAGGTCTTACGACCCATAATGACGATACCTTGTATCCCGCCATCCGTTTGTTTGGTCGTCATTTTTTTGAAGTGCTGCAAGTCTGCTGAGATATGCCACGGCAGCTCATTATTCTTACCGATACAACGGTTGCTACTGATAGCAGCGATTTGGGCAACTTCGGTGTGGGCATAACTCATAATCTATCCTTTTTATTATCTTTAATAACGCTAAGCTTATTTACAGCAGTCAATCAGACAAATGCTATACCGCAACTTTTGCTTTGATAGCGGGATGCGACTCGTAACCTTCAATACTAATGTCTTCGTAGGTGAAGGCGAAAATATCATTAACATCAGGGTTAAGCGTCAACGTTGGTAGTGTATATAGCGAACGCGTCAACTGTAATTCAACTTGCTCACGATGGTTTTGATAAATATGGCAGTCACCACCTGTCCAGATGAATTCGCCCACTTCTAGATCACAAATTTGCGCGACCATATGGGTAAGCAGGGCGTAGCTGGCAATGTTAAACGGCACACCTAGGAATAAATCTGCTGAGCGCTGATAGAGCTGGCATGACAGTTTATTGTCTGCGACAAAGAACTGAAACATAGTATGACAAGGTGGCAAGGCGACTTGATCTGCTTCGCCAGGGTTCCAACCAGACACGATTAAACGGCGTGAATTCGGGTTGGTTTTTATTTGCTCGATGACTTGGGTGATTTGATCGACACCATCAGCATTGTAATTGCCAGCATCGTCTTTGGTTGCGCCATAATTGCGCCACTGATGACCATAGACAGGGCCCAAATCACCAGCAGGGCGATTAAAGCGTGCCGTCTGCTCTGCAGTAGCCCACTCATTCCAAATACGTACGCCATTGGCTTGCAAGTAATCAACGTGAGTACTACCACTTAAAAACCAAAATAGCTCATAGGCAATGGATTTAAAATGGACTTTTTTAGTGGTCAATAGCGGAAACCCTGACGCTAAGTCAAAACGTAGCTGTGCGCCAAAGTGGCTGAGCGTACCAGTGCCAGTACGATCGCCTTTTTCGGTGCCTGTGGTCAAAACGTGTTTGAGCAAGTCTAAATAGCCTTGCTCGTTATTGCTGTTAATCATAAAAATGCTCGTCGGTATGGTTTAGTATACTGCTTGATATATGGCTTAGTAAGCAGCTTGCTTACCCCAGTCATAGATGCCGCGTTTGTAGGCATAGATTAATAAGATAAAGCCAATGATGACCATTGGGGCGCTTAGCATTTGTCCTTTGGTTATCCAACCTAACAGGATAAATCCTTGGTCGACGTCTGGCTGACGGAAGAACTCGATGATGAAACGGCTAACGCCATAACCTAACATGAAGACACCTGTCGCTGCCATACGAGGGCGTGGTTTTGATGAATACCACCATAAGAATAAAAATAGCAATAGACCTTCAGCAAGCGCTTCATACAACTGTGAAGGATGGCGAGGCAACAGATATTGACCATTGACCTCAGTCATGAGCTCTTGCAGCTCAGGATTGGTTTGTAAGAGTTGCATATCGGCAGAAGCGGCTTGCGGGAAGTAGGTCAACCAATTATAGCCACCGTCAGAGACACGGCCCCACAGCTCGCCATTGATGTAGTTACCAATGCGGCCAAACAACAAACCCGTTGGTACGCATGGTACGACAAAATCTAGTACTTGAAATGGTGTCTTTTTATACTTGCGAGCGAAATATAGCATACCAAACATGACGCCGATCAAGCCGCCATGGAACGACATGCCGCCTTCCCAGACTTTGAAAAGATAGGCAGGATTTTGTAGCAGCTCACCGAATTGATAAAACAATACGTAGCCAACACGGCCACCTAAAATGACGCCAAGTGCACCAAAGAATACCAAGTCGGACACCATGTCGGATGTCCAGTTGTCGCGTTTGGTGCTGCGATACCATGCTAGGCCATAAGCGGCAGCAAATGCCAGTAAATACATTAGCCCATACCAATGGACTTCAACAGGCCCAATGGCTAATGCGACAGGGTCGTACTGAGGATGAATCATCATAAGAGCATCATAATATTGGTAATAAAGTGCTGACCATAATAGCAAATTTCATTCACTTGGCATACACAATTGCTATGATGCCAATCAGTTAGCGTTGAGAAGTTGAACGGTTGATACAGGGGAGAATATATAGGGTAAGAAGCAAGTAAGATAATGAATAAAACAGGACAAACAGCTGTAATCGTGAAAAGGTTACGTGATGACATTTTGAATAAGCAATGATCTTGATAGCTAGAAGCTTAGGATAAACACGCAATTTTTAACCTTATCAAGCAGTCACTACCAAGTTGTCTTATTACACTTATTTTTAAAAAAATTAGATAGCGATTAGATAGCGACTAGATCTTGTACGTTGTTTTCGACCATCGTATCGCCTGCGCCTTGTGACACTACTTTGCCACGTGATAGCACCGTGTAATTATCAGCCAATTCTTCAGCAAACTCATAAAACTGCTCAACCAATACAATTGCCATATCACCTTTGTCTGCTAAATCGCGCAGGACACGGCCAATATCTTTAATAATAGACGGTTGGATACCTTCAGTTGGTTCATCTAAGATCAGTACCGTTGGCTCAGAGGCTAAGGCACGTGCGATAGCCAGCTGCTGCTGCTGACCACCAGATAAATCACCACCGCGGCGATGTTTCATCTCATCAAGTACTGGAAAAATATCATATAAATGTTTGGGTACATGCTTGGCCTTACTGCGTGAAAATTTGGCCATACCGATTAAGATGTTCTCTTCTACGGTCAGTGTCGAAAAAATATCGCGGCCTTGTGGCACATAAGCGAGACCTGCCCTTACTCGTTGTTCGGGAGACAGTTTGCTGATGTCTTTGCCATTGAGTAGAATTGTTCCTGATTTGATAGGCAATATTCCCATCAAGCACTTGAGTAGAGTTGTTTTGCCTACACCATTACGTCCAAGTACCACGCTGCACTCGCCAACGGGCGCTGTGAGCGAGACGTCTCGTAAAATATGGCTGCCACCATAATATTGGTTGATAGCGTTAACTTCTAGCATGGTTGTCTCCTAACATTTAAATCTTCTCCTAAGATGCAATTCTCTAATGATTACCTATTTATCTAGATCACTTCCTATCGACCTAAGTAGGATTCAATCACGGCTTCATTGGCTTGCACTTCGGCTAAAGTACCTTCTGCCAAAATTGCACCTTGTGCCAATACGGTAACTTTTTCGCTAATAGCATCAATGAAAGTCATGTCGTGCTCGACCACTATCAAGGTATGGTTCTTTTTAAGACGTAAGCACAGCTCGGCAGTATGCTCAGTTTCGGCATCGGTCATACCCGCTACGGGCTCATCAAGCAAAATTAGTTTAGGGCTTTGCATTAACAGCATGCCAATTTCCAACCATTGTTTTTGACCATGTGAGAGTAAGCCGGCAGGCTTGTTGATTCTGTCGGTCAGGCGGATTTGCTGTAGGGTAGCGTCGAGCGTATCGCGAGTATCAGCACTGAGTTTGTTAAACAAGCTTTTCATGACACGCTTGTCTTTGGGTGCGGCCAATAACAAATTATCCATCACGGTAAAATTTTCAAATACAGTTGGTTTTTGAAACTTACGACCGATGCCCGCTTCAGCGATTTCTTCGGTCGACATATGAGCAAGGTTATGGGTTTGCCCAAAAAACACGCTACCTTCCGTAGGGCGAGTTTTACCGGTGATAACGTCCATCAGTGTGGTTTTGCCCGCGCCATTTGGACCAATGATGCAACGTAGCTCACCTTTTTCAATGTATAACGATAAGTTGTTGAGTGCGCGAAACGAATCAAACCAAACGCTCAGTTCTTCTAGATATAGAGCAATACCATGACTAAAGTCAGCATCTGATTTTTTGGGATGAGTGAGACCATCACGACCATCAGTGTGGTCAAATTCAGACAATTCTTTGGTAGGTTGTTCAACCGATAACAGTTTGTCCTTCAACATCAATACTTCTCCTTTTTGAAGCGGTCAAACAGACCCATAATGCCATTGGGTAAAAACAGCGTGACGACGACAAACAGTCCACCTAGGATCAATAGCCAAAACTCAGGGTAGGCGACAGTGAAGTAAGTTTTGACCGAATTGACCACACCTGTTCCTAAGATTGCTCCAATGAGCTTGCCTCTACCACCCGTAGCTACCCAAACTGCCATCTCGATAGAATTAACTGGATTCATTTCACTCGGATTGATAATGCCTACTTGTGGTACATAGAGTGCGCCTGCGATGCCTGCAATGACGGCTGATAGTACCCAAGCAGATAGCTTGTACCATAATGTTCGGTAGCCTAAATATTGCAAGCGGTTTTCGCCATCGCGAATAGCGCCAAGTACTCGTCCGTATGGTTGGTTCATCAAATGACGCAAACCCATATAAGATACTAATAACGCCAAGGCTGTGACGAAACATAGCATTGAACGGGTAGAGGCCGCGGTGATGTCGTAGCCTAGTAAGGTGGTAAAACCAGTAAAGCCATTGTTGCCGCCAAAGCCAGTTTCGTTCCGGAAAAACAGCAAGGCAGCGGCATAGACCATCGCCTGAGTGATGATCGAAAAGTAAACCCCTTTGATTTTAGAGCGAAAAGCAAAGAAGCCAAACAAAAACGCAATCAAGCCGGGCACTAAGACCACTAGTGCCATTGCCCACCAAAAATTTTGGGTGCCAGCCCAGTACCATGGCATTTCCGTCCAACTCAAAAATCGCATAAAGTCTGGAAGCGCATCGCCTGCTGTTTCGCGCGTTAAGTACATACCAAATGCATAACCGCCCAAGGCGAAGTAGAGACCATGTCCCAAGCTCAAGATACCGGCATAACCCCATACGAGATCTAACGCCAAAGCAACCATGGCCAGTGCCATGATTTTGCCAATGAGCGTAATCCAGTAAGCTGAAAGATGAAATGTTGAGGTTTCTGGTATGAGATGTAGCCAAGGTAGTATTAATAGTACGGCAAAACATAAACCAATTAAAACGGCACCACGCGGTGTATCAGACAGCAGTTTAGTCAATATCATAGGAGTCTCCTTATTCGACAAAGCGGCCTTTGAGTGCAAACAAACCTTGTGGCCGTTTCTGAATAAACAGAATCACAAGAACCAACAATACAATTTTGGCCAAGACTGCACCGATACCAATCTCAAGCACCGTGCCGCTGACACCGAGTCCTAAGGCCGCTAATACTGCGCCCCATACTTGACCGACACCGCCTACCACGACGACTAAGAAAGTATCGATGATATAGGTTTGACCCAAGTCAGGACCCACATTGCCCACTTGAGCAAGCGCACAGCCTGCCATGCCGGCAAGTCCAGAGCCTAAACCAAAGGCCATCATATCGATACGTGCAGAAGGAATACCAACTGCTTTCGCCATTTGGCGGTTTTGTGTCACTGCTCGTATAAATAACCCAAAGCGAGTTTTGTTGAGTAAGTACACCAACAGTGCCACGACGATGACAGTGAACACAATGATGGCAATACGGTTGTAAGGCAATACAAGGCTTGATGACACTTGATATGCACCGCTTAACCAAGCCACGTTACTGACTTCGACGTTTTGCGCACCAAAAATCATCCGTACTAACTGCATTAAAATCAGACTCACCCCAAAGGTCGCCAATAGGGTCTCTAGCTGACGACCGTACAATGGGCGAATCACAATGCGCTCAATAATCATACCGATAATAGCGCTGACTAAAAATGCCGCCGGAATAGCAGCAAGCAAATACCAGCTTGCCATATCTGGTAGATAAGCTTGAAATGCGTTTTGAACCATATAGGTGGTATAAGCACCAATCATAATCAGCTCGCCATGCGCCATATTAATCACACCAAGCAAACCAAAGGTAATCGCAAGGCCAAGCGCCGCCAGCAATAAAATACTGGCCGTACTCATGCCTGTGAAAATATGACCTGTTCATGTACTGATTTCAATACGGCGTGACACGCTGGATTCAGCATCGATCAACGCCGCTTTAAGTGCAGAATCTAAATTATCAGCGGCCAGGGCAGATTCTATATCGACTAATACTTGTGGGCTATCACTATCTGCAAGTAGCCCCACGGCTGTGATTTGAGTGGGTAGATCACCGTTTTTAAAGTCAATACGAGCTTGTAGGGCAGTTAGCGCTTTTTGGACTTTTGCATTGTCCTCTTTGTCTGCTGCTGCCGTAATAATAGCCGGATCTACTTGGTTAATATTGTTGGCTAAAATATCAACGGCTTGTAATCGCTGTGCAGGTTTGTCAGATTTGAGCTTGACCTTTGCTTGACCAAATACAAGTGCGGAGCGTAACGCATTGGTTAAGGTAACTTGGGATAAATCACTGGGCCAATCGGTCGTTTCTGTTTGATCAGGATAAGTAAATAGCTGGTCATCGGCATTGAGTAAGTAAGTTTGTCCGCCATTGCCCTGATACAGCTCATCATTTGCAATAAATTCAACCAAACTGTCTAAGCTTTCGATGGTTCCTGGCCAATCACTCAACATAGCTTGCCGCTGGCTAAAGTCACCTGCTACAAATTGCTCAATGGTGTCTTTTGAGTTTTTAGGGTTTGTTATTGAAGTATCTGAGGTGGTGGCTTGAGTAGAACTGGATACGCTTGCAGGCGTGATCTGTGATTGCTCGCTATGCGCAGCATTCGTATCATGGTCATGTGTTGGACCATCATGGTCCGCATGTGCAGAAGTAGCAAAAATCGTTATAAATAGTGCCGTCAGAGCAAGTAGCCGCAGAGATATAAATATTGGAAAAATCGCAGCGTGCTTCATTAGCCCACTTATTGGTGCTTGTTGATGATTACCATGCTTAGATGCTATTTGTCCTGTAGTGGGGCATAAGATGTGACGCTGCATGTGCGGCTCCCTGTTCTTCACGGTCAACAAATTCTAGGTTCTATTACTTAGTGTACTCGGGTATGTCTTCAATTTATTCGACAGTCATCTAAATAGGTTGAAAATAAAGGTAGAGCGTAGGCGCTGTAATGTTTCATGCGCCTAGCACTACCACTTTTGAGGTAAGAGGTTTATTTCGGAATGTATTCACTCCATGGCTGTGCTTGAATCACTTCTGGTGTTTTAAAGATCGTATCAAATTGTCCATCAGCACGAATTTGACCAATCATAACGGGCTTCCACAAATGATGGTTTTCCTCATCCATTTTTAGTGTGTAGCCTGATGGCGCATCAAAGGTTTGCCCTGCCATGCTAATACGTACTTTATCGACATCGGTGGTGCCAGCTTGTTCAACGGCTTGTTTCCACATATTGATGCCCACATAGGTGGCTTCCATTGGGTCATTGGTTACAACTTTTTCAGCATTGGGTAGGTTTTGGTCTAGTGCATATTGCTTATAGCGTTTGGTGAATTCGCTGTTGGTTGGGTTTTTAATCGACATAAAGTAATTCCATGCCGCTAAATGTCCTTGCAATAAACTGGTATCGATACCGCGCAGTTCCTCTTCACCAACTGAGAACGCCATGACTGGAATATCTGCGGCATCAATACCTTGATTGGCAAGCTCACGATAAAACGGGACGTTTGAGTCGCCATTGATGGTTGATATTACCGCTGTCTTTTTGCCTGTAGAGAATTTTTTGACGTTAGATACGATGGTTTGATAGTTACTGAATCCAAATGGGGTGTACTCTTCCATGATGTCTTCATCAGCGATACCTTTTGATTTCAAAAACGCTTTTAAGATCTGATTGGTGGTACGTGGATAGACGTAATCAGTACCTAACAATACAAAGCGCTCTGCACCGCCGCCTTCTTCGCTCATCAAATACTCGACCGCTGGAATGGCTTGCTGGTTGGGTGCTGCTCCAGTATAAAAGATGTTTTCTGACTGCTCTTGTCCTTCGTACTGTACTGGATAGAACATCAAGCCGTTTAACTCTTCGACCACTGGTAATACGGATTTGCGTGATACTGAGGTCCAGCCACCAAAGATGACATCCACTTGATCTTGAGTAAGTAGCTGACGGGCCTTTTCAGCGAATAATGGCCAATCAGAGGCGGGATCAACGACGACTGGCTCTAGTTGTTTACCGAGCACACCACCATTGGCATTGATTTCCTCAATGGTCATTAACGCAGTGTCTTTAAGAGACGTTTCAGAGATGGCCATGGTGCCAGATAGCGAATGCAATATACCCACTTTGATCGTGTCACCATCAGCAGCAGGGGTAGTCGTTGTTTCTGTAGTGGTTTCGGCTGTCGTCTCGGTTGAGGGTGTAGTCTCTGCAGGCTTTTGACAGCCAATTAAACTCAGGCTACCCGCCACGGCAATGGTCAATAATGATACGCGTGATTTGAGTTTGCTGTGAGGGTTTGATGCACTAAATTGAGGGCTAGTTAAAGTCGGTAACGAAAACATGGACATCTCCTAAATAAACACAAAAGATAAAATTGCTGTTACTTAACAGTGATTAATAGTTCAAGTTTCGTGCCAATCAAAAAGTCCAGTTATTTAGTAAATAACGGCTTAATAATTGAAATTTATGAAGATTTATCTTTAATATAGTGCATGGGTTTTGGCAAGTTGCACCATAAAGGGGAATAAATAGAGAAGTCATACAGCATATAGAAACAGACTTTTGCTATCTACAAAGACATTTATTGCTAAAAAGTTGCAAAAACGCTACGGTATTATTCTTAATGTATTGAGTTATACTGCTTTTGACTCTTTACTGGCCTTAGTCAAATGGCATAGTTATTTTTATCTTTGAGGAATTATCCATGCAACCACGTTTAGTAGAACCAACTATCTCGACAGATAGTACTATTTCATTACGACTGGCCAAAAAAATGGCCAAATCTACTTTTATGCCGATTGCATTTCTTAGTGGTGCTACTTTTGGTATGTCTAGCGCACAAGCTAGTGTCAGTAATGTAGAAAACGTCACTATCTATCAAGGTTTGGCCAGTGTCACACGTACTCTACCGATTGATGGGAGTGGTGAGCAGACGCTTATATTTTCGTGTTTGTCACCTTCTATGGATAAAGACAGTGTGAGTGTGCAGGCGCTAGGGGATGTCAATGTTGGTGAAGTCAGTATTGAAACATTGAGCGGTGAGCAAGCAGCGCAGTGTCAGTATCAAGGTGATGCACAAGTGCAGACGCAGCAGGATAATTTGGCTAGCGTCAATGCTGAGTTAGAAGCGGCTTATCTAACCAAGTTATATTTGCAGAATCTAGCCAAAGTTACACAACTCAGTATGGAGGGTACGCTAGCTAGCAATACCAATGATCTGCAGGCACAAGCAGTAAGCGTTAATAAAAGAATATTAGATATTCAAAAGCGCCAAGCCCGTGCGCAAGATGCACTAAATCAGTTGATGGCAGGTAGCACGACCACCACGCAAAATAGTGTGACCCAAGTAAGTGTGCGTACGGCGAGTCGAGTGCCAAGTACTGCCAAATTACACTATCAAGTACGTGGCGCTAGTTGGGAGCCGACATATCAAGCCCGCCTAAATACTGATACCAAGCAACTTAATATCACTGCCTCTGCAATTATCGCCCAACAAACTGGTGAAAACTGGCTAAATATTCCATTGGTATTGAGCTCAGTCAACCCCAATCAAAACACCACTGGTCGGCTACCTAATGTGAAGCGTTTGTCTTTATACGAAGAGGAATCTATGATGATGGCTGATGCCGCTCCAATGCCATCGCCAATGGTCATGGCAAAGCGTAGCAGTGATTCTGCTCAGACGGGAGAGCCGCTACCGAGCTTTACTGTGAGTAGCCAAAATAAAAATGGTATTACCGAGTATCGATTACCCCAGCGCGTTAGTATTCCAAGCGATGGCAGGCGTGTACGGACGGTCATTGATGAGCAGTCCGGCAGCAGTAAGTTATGGATACGCAGTACACCAAGTATAGAAAAGGCTGGCTACTGGTATGCCTCAGCACCATTCTTGACACCAGCTTGGGTCGATGGATCGTTGCAACTATACCGCGATGATAACTATGTCGGACAGTCACGTTATAGCTACCAAATGTTAAAAGAGCAAGGTATTGGCTTTGGTATTGATACCAACACGCTAGTGAAACAATTGACCGATGAGCGAAAAACAGGCGACAAAGGCGCGTTTAATCGGACAGAAACATTGACCGAGACCGACGCATATCAATTTACCAATAAGCACAATCGTACGATGAGCTTGCAAGTGTTAGGTAGTGAGCCGATCAGCCGTGATGAAAGTTTGAAGGTCGCTGTCACACACACTCCACCAGTGAGTACGCGCGACTGGAATGGCAATTCAGGCATGGTTGCGTGGGAGTTTGATTTACCCAGTCAGCAATCGAAAGTGATAAGCTCGACGTCTCAAGTCAGTTATCCTGCCGATGAGCAGTTAATTGGCAATTAATAAGTCACAACCTGTGTTGTCAGTTTTTAGCGCTATCGGCTTGTGAATAAAAAAGGAATCGTATGTGTATCGTCGCCATCGCTTGGCAATTATTTGATGAAATGCCATTGGTGTTGTTGTCCAACCGTGATGAGTTTTTTGAGCGTCCTACCGAGCCGTTACACCAATGGTCTGATCAGCCTATTTATGCGGGGCGCGATAAACAAAGCGGCGGTACTTGGCTTGGTATTCACCAACAGCCAGATCAAGAGAAGAGTCTGGAGTATTACTCTCAAAATGGTCGCTGGGCTGCCGTATTGAACTTTCGTGATGGCGTGCAGGCAAGCAATGAGGAGCGCTCACGCGGCGCGTTAGTTACTGACTTCTTGACCAGTGACTCAAGTCCGATGGATTTTGCTCGAAGCATCAACTTGCGAGACTATGCCGGCTTTAACCTTATTATTGGAAATACTGCCCAAGCGGTCATCGTCAATAATCGCGGCCATGCTCCCACACCTTTGTATTCAGGCTTGCACGTACTGTCTAATGGTCAGCCAGAAGATAACTGGTTTAAAACTGAAAAGTTACGTGGCAGAATACGGCAAGAAGTATTGCCACTGATTGCCGAAAATAGCGAACCTGAATATTGGCAAGAAGCGGCTCTTGAGGTGTTATCGGATCATACGTCTGCACCAGCAGATCGGTTGCCAGACACAGGTGTATCGATTGAGATTGAGCAAATGCTGTCCTCTGTTTATATTGCGCCAGTAGCATTTGGTCATACAGACAGTAACGCAACAACGTATGGAACTCGTACCCAAAGCATTTTAACCTTGGTTACAAGTGAAAAAGCAAACGTCACTAGCGAGATTGTCAGCCGAGAGTTTACTGGTCACTCGCAGTAAAGATAAACACGCGCTATAAATTTTGAGCAAAAAAAGACCCACAATAATTGCTAGAAGCGTTAGCAATTATTGTGGGTCTTTTTTATTCTATAGTCAGTCTTAAATAAAAGAGATATAACCACGAGATACGGGTTACATTTTTCCTGCTGGCTGTGCCTACGCAGACAGAGGTGGCGCAAAATGTAATCCGTATCTCTGTATTTACCATATAGTGGATCAACTATATGGTAAATAGAGCTGTTGACTAAATCAGGTACTACACCAATAAGTGGTTTTCTTGTTCAGGCAAAATAAGCTCTTGTTTTAGGGGGAGCTCACGCACCAGCTCTTGCAAAGCGCGACGGTAAACCCCTCGTTTAAAATGAATCACTTGTCCAAGGGGGTACCAGTAACTAACCCATTGCCAATGGTCAAACTCTGGCTTCCCTTCATCAAAGCGGATGTGTTGCGTGTTTGCCTCATCTAAGCGCAGCAAAAACCATTTTTGTTTTTGCCCAATACACAAAGGGTGTTGTCCATGACGCACATAGCGTTTTGGCAGACGATAACGCAACCAGTCTTGCGTCACTGCCAATAAATCTACATGGCGCGGATGCAGGCCGACCTCTTCCCAGAGCTCGCGATACATCGCATCCATTGGTGTCTCTCCGCGGTCGATACCACCTTGCGGAAACTGCCAAGCGTTGTGACCAATACGTTTTGCCCACAGAACTTGCCCTTGTGTATTTGCCAAGATGATGCCGACATTGGCGCGAAAGCCGTCTGCATCTATCATGACTAAACCTTTTTAATTTGTTTAAAATAGCTTATTTCACTCTAAAATCATGACAGCAATCATAGTTATTATAAGGTGATTGGTATCGATATTCGATCGAAATAAGATTAATTACCGTTATTAAACCAAGAAACCGACAGAATGTGTAACAGTATTTTGCTATAAAATGTTTCACGAGTTTAGTTGTTCAAAATCAATGGTTTATAATTAGACTTTTGTAAGTTTTTATGGCTAGTTGGATAAGAGGTAACTTGAAAGAAATTGAAAAGTAGGATACATGACTATTAGGGCGTGTTGAACAGTCAAATATTAGGGCTGCTGATCGCTAAAATTGCACTAAACTAGGCGCAAGCTGACGATAATGTCGAGACCTTAACTAGGTTTGTAACGACGTTTGGGGTGATTTTAGCATCAGCCCTTTGGGGCAGTACTCTTTTTTGCCAATATATGGCGAAATTGTTTCACCTAGAATGACTAGGCATCAAAAATTTCACTGCATATTGCCTGAAAAATAGTCGCTGCCAGCGCCACATTTGACTGTTCAACACGCCCTAGTTATATGAATAAAAACTCTGATTTAGAATAAGTTATCAAAAGCTAAGGTGAAGCTATAATATTTAGCAGCCTAAATAGCTCGAATGGCGAATGCGATCTATATGGGGTAGAGCATATTATTATCATAAGAACCAAAGCCAAAGCCGTTATCAAATCCTGCTTTGGCTTATGCTACACTAGCAATGTGCTGTATCAAGCGATATAGGCTACTTAGAATAAGAAGCAGATAACCTCCTAATTTAAGGCTGCCAATTACAATCTATTTATTAGAATAAGGAAAATGAAAAATGTCAGAGTCAAAAGCAAGCGTTACGTGGCAAGAGAACAAAGCATTTATGGGTGTCTCACCGTCAGGACATAATGTTCAGATTGATGCAGATAAAGAAAAAGGCGCTAGTCCTATGGAGTTGATACTCTTAGGACTTGGTGGTTGCGCCAGTTATGATGTGGTAGAGATCTTAAAAAAATCTCGTCAAGAAGTAACAGACGTGTGCTGTGAATTAACCGCACAGCGTGCCGAAACTGTACCAGCGGTATATACTGATATTCACATGCATTTTGTGGTGACAGGTCAAAATATCAAAGATAAACAAGTTGAAAAAGCCATCAGCTTATCAGCAGAAAAGTACTGCTCGGCCAGTAGAATGTTAGTACAAGGTGGGGTGAATGTCACCCATGATTTTGAAGTGGTTGCAGGGTAGAGGCGAGTATACTAATGAACGCACTTTTGGAGTTGGTTTCTAACACCGCAGCATCTGCTATTTGGGCGATGGTAGCAGCAAGCTTACTACCATGGCTGATGTCAATAGTGGCAAAAGCGTCTGGTGGCTTTAAAATCAGAAATAACGCACATCCTCGCGATTTTTTGCAACACAGTACCGGTATGGCAGCACGAGCCAATGCCGCGCAGCAAAACAGCTATGAGACTTTGCCTATATTTTTGGCAGCAGTATTGGTAGCGATGCTATTTTTTGTTCCACAATCGATTGTCAATGTATTGGCTTGGTTGTATGTGCTGATTCGAATTGGTTTTTGCGTGGCTTATATTGCTAATTTGGCAACGTTTCGCTCGATACTCTGGGTATTATCGATGGCGTGCAGTTTGATGCTGTTTTATTTGGCGATTCGAGTGAGTATTTAGTACTTTGAGCGAGGTTGACGCCGTAATACTTTTATCGTGGCATGACTATAATACTGGCATTATTATAATAGTGGAATAACTATAAAGGCAGCTACTATCGTACACTGGCTAGCAGTGCACTAATAATAGCTGCTTTACTTTTTTCTCGTTTGATACTGTCCCATAACACTTTTGCTTCGCCATAGCCTTTGGTGAGCATCGCTAACCACTGCTTATAACGACCAACCAAGATCACTTCAGTTTTAGCATGACCTTCCAAAAATTTAATCTGATGCGTGACCAGTGTTTTCCACGATAATATTGCCGCGCTTAGCATGGCATCATCTGAACCGCAATCCACACGAGCAACCAAGTCTGGGCGGGTAACCGCGCCGCGACCTAACATCAAATGGGGTGTGCCTGCTTGAGTCATACAATTCTGTGCGTGCTCTACATTCCAAATTTCCCCATTGGCAATCACTGGAATATCGAGCGCGTTAAAACTTTGAATTTTGTCCCAGTAGGCTGGTGGCTTATAGCCTTGGGTTTTGGTTCGTGCGTGAATGGTTAGCCAATCAGCGCCACTGTCGTTAATAGCACCTCGAATATCATCCATACGACTGGTATCGGTATAGCCTAGACGTATCTTAGCCGAGACTGGAACTTGAGCAGGTACGGATTGACGCACCGCGCTGATAATCTGATACATGGTTTCGGGTTCATCAAGCAATACCGAACCACCACGATGACTGTTTACCGTCTTGGCAGGGCAACCAAAATTAATATCAATAGCAGGCGCACCAAGCTCGCAGGCGTAAGCAGCGTTTTCTGCCATCAGTTGTGCTTCGCTACCCAAAAGTTGCAAATGAATCGGTGTGCCACAGGCGGTTTTGGAGTCATGATGCAATTCTGGCACGTATTTATAGAACACGTGTGCTGGCAAGACATGCTGAGTGACCCGAATAAACTCACTCACCGACCAATCATAAGGACGATCTAAATCTGCTGCAATCTGTGTGAGGATTTGCCGCATTAATGGATCGGTTAGACCTTCCATTGGCGCAAGGAGGCGGACGGGATTGGCAAATAACTGAGAGATCGTATTTTGACGGATTTGAAGCGGATCATTATGGTTCATTGCTTGTGGTTCACTGCTAAAAAATTATGATATATAAAGGTAGGTGGGGGCTTTAAATTGTCACATTATAAAATTGCTAGGTATTACCAAAGATAACCTTCTTACCCGTCTGCAATCCTGATATCAAATCTTTAATATGATGAATGTCCAAATTGCTTTGCGCACGCGTACAAGCGACATATAGTAAACGCAGCTCTTCTGGGCTTATCTTGACCGCATTGGTGGTGACGTCATAGTAAAAGTCATCATCCAGTTGTACTTTTCCCCATTCAAGCCCTTTGGCCTTGTGAGCAGTTGAGATGACATAATCTGCATTTTCGATACTGGTCAGACTATTGACCGCTTGGCTCAATACATTGGTGCCATGGTCATCGACTAATTTTACGAGGGTTTTTAGATCACTGCCTTCGTTGGTTTCAGAGTATTCTTGTACATCACCCCAATTATAAAAGTATGCCAGTTCAGGCACACCATAAGCAGATTTTCCATTCTTCAAATTTTCGGCAGCCTGACAGAACTTGAGCATACGATCGGTATCGGCTTGCAGCGCCACTCTATGACCGAGCTTGAGTCCTGTCAATAACTGAGCCATTGCAGCAGCATTGGTACGACAGAGAATGGCGTCTTTTTTACTATGTATCATACCTTTGTCAGTAGAAGACTGTTTATTAGGGTTGCCTTTGAGCGGTACGTCTTCTTGCAGTGCTTTTAGCAAGGTATTGGCGACTTCGGCTATTGGCTCGCCAAAGCGAAAAGACTGCGTTAGTAATGTTTGGGGCAGTGGCAGCTTTTTCATAGCATTGACCGCACCACGCCACTCGTAAATTTGTTGATGGGCATCGCCTACGTAGATTACTTGTTTTGGCTGCTGAGTTAGAATTCCCATCATTAATGGATCAGCATCTTGTGCTTCATCAAATAAGATAAAATCCGCAGGAATGCTTGGCTTAGACAACGCCCATAGTTTGAGGTAAATATCATGTCCGATGCCAGCAGGATGACGAGCATCAATCGACTGTAGCCAGCGTTGTTCAACGGCAGGGTAGAGCAGCTCACGTAATTGTTCTGCATCAGAATCATCGAGCCAACTTGGAAACAATATATGTCTAGGGGCAGGGTAACTGGCATGCGTACTACAGAAATTGCTCACAGCATCGCTGACGAAGCGAGATAATCGTGCTGGTGTCAGCGTAATGTATTTATTGACCCCATCCATTTGCCGACGTACTTGTACCGGTTGTAAGCCTAAATCATCGCCAAGGCGTTTAGGGGAAAAGCGCGGCAAGGATAGTTTGGCCGTGATATCACGAGCGACATGACGATAGGCAAGCGAATGAAAAGTGCGGCACTCTACGTGCGGTGGAAATTTTGAGCGAGCATCATTGGCAATGGCTTTGTTAAAGGCTAAATATAAGCCGCGTCCACGCAATCGCTCACCAATTAGTTTGAGTGTTGTGGTCTTGCCGGCGCCCGCATAAGCGACTACTTTAAATGACTTGTGATCCATCGCCATATTGAGCGCGTTCAGTTGCTCATCAGTGGGATCGCTCATATAAGCTGGCATAGATGCGGACATAAAAAGCTACCTAAAAAATAAAACAGGGTCAAAAATGACGGAGGTAAAAAAAGCCACTGCATAGACAATGGCTAATAAGTGATAACCATCATATAGGGTCATCGGAAGTTAATGTAAGATTTAGAAGATTATATTAACAGATTATAAGATTGGCTTGTTTTGAATTAACTGGTCAGTTTAAGTTTTGCTTGAGGCCGTATTCGCAGATAAAGCTGCATTGGGCTCTTCTTTGATTAATACCTTGGCTAAAAACAAACCAAGCTCAAACAACAACCACATCGGAATCGCTAGCATCAGCATCGATACACCATCGGGCGGTGTGACAACGGCGGCAACGGCAAAACATCCCACAATAATATAACGACGTTTGTCTTCTAAACTCTGGATGGAGACGACACCAACCAATATCAATAGTAAGGTCACGACCGGAATTTCAAAAGTCAGTCCGAACACCATAAATAATTTGAGCGCAAAACTGAGATAACTGTCGATATCTGTCATTGGTAAGACATTCTGTGGGGCAAACATAATAAAGAATTTTAGAACCCCTTTGAGAACGATGAAGTACGCAAATGCTACGCCAGAATAAAATAAGAATATAGAGGAGAGTAGTACTGGAATCGCAATTTTCTTTTCTTTTTTATACAAACCTGGTGCTACAAATGACCAAATTTGATACAGGATATAAGGCATAGCAAAAAATGCAGCGACAAAGATAGTTAGACGTATCGGTGCCATAAAGTTAGACGTAATGTCTGTGGCAATCATGGTCGAATTGGCAGGTAATTGTGCGACTAATGGGTCTGATAATAAGTTATATAGCTCGCGTGAAAACCCGACTAACGCTAAAAATATAATCAATACCGCCACACATATTTTGATTAAGTGCCTGCGTAACTCAATCAGATGCTCGGTGATGGGCATGTCAGCCATAGTACTTAACGCATCTGTAGATTCGTGTTTATCCATTGAATCAGTAGTGGTTTCTTTATCTGAACCAGTGAGTTTTTCTTGGCGGCTTTTTGTGTGTTTAAACAATCCCATCAGTCAGCCTCCTGTATATTTGCAGAAGCTTGTTTTTGCAAAGGACTATCGAAGGAATCAATTAAATGACTGTTTAATAATTTATCTGCTTGATAGTTCGGTAAGTAAGGCGGCTCAGGTAGACGGCGGGCTTTGTCATAAGCACTAAGACGAAACCACATATTCTCCCATGGTCTAGTCGTAAGGACTTGGGTGATAATGTGTGGACTGTCATTAGATTCAGCGGGCACGTTATTTGTATTGCTGCTACTGTGATTGTCTACTGCCGAGGCTTGCTGCAAATCATTTGAATTGTCAGTATTGCTATAGGCGTCGTCGAACTCTTTTGAAGCAGGTGCTTGATGACTGCCTACGCTACTATTGATTTCGCTGTTTTTAGTGTTTTTATGACCATCGACGATATCATGGGTCGCTCTCAGCGTTTGGTTTTGTGAGGATGCAAACTCTTTCATATTGCCACGCATTTCTGCCATCTCACGTCGCATGTCCGCTTCAGTCTGGCGAATTTTGGCAAGCTCTTTTTGCATTTGCTGCCGTGTTTCAGCCAAGTCTAGCTCAGCCTCTATCTCAGACTGTAGGGTAGATACCGTACGGCGAATCTTGGCATACCACTGCCCAGCCGTCCGCGCTGCCTGAGGCAGTTTTTCTGGACCCAGAACAATCAAGGCAATAATGCCAAAGATGAGTAATTCAGAAAACCCAATATCAAACATAATGGTTGAGTGTCACTATCTAGGAACTACAGGTCGGCTAGGTACTATAGACATTATACGTTGTGCTTATCGTCTGTAGGGGCTGCATTGATATCGCTACTATTGGCGTTGTCAGTAGCTGAGCGATCTGTGGTACGCGTGTTGTCATCGTGATCGAGCACAGCGTGCTTTTTAGCATGCTCTGTATTTTCATCTTTGACCGCTTCTTTAAAGCCTTTGACCGCACCGCCCAAATCTTTGCCCGCATTTCTAAGTTTAGATGTGCCAAATACAACTACCACCACAACCAATAGTATCAGCCAATGCGTAATAGAAAAACTGCCCATAAAGGTATCCTTATGTCTTGGTTTTCAGTTTGTATATGAATACTTTGTGTTTATACTACCGTGATATATTAACCAAAAAGTATCGACATATAGCGCGACGTTAAAAGAGCTATATTATAACCTGCACTTGTGACAAAAGGGTGAAATGGCAAAATAATCAAACAGAGTAGCTGGTTATTTTACGATTTCACAAGTTGCTTTTACTAGACTGGTTTTGCAATATCACCAGTTATCGTGACGCTTTTTCATCGATGCCTGATAAGCCAAAGCGACGTCCAAGCTCGTTTAACACGGCATCTGACTCTATGTCGAACCACGCCAGTCCAACGAGTGTATGGAACCAGACATCCGCCACTTCATAGATGAGTTCGTGACGAGCATCATCGTATTGAGCTTTGTCTGCCTCTGCATCACAGCTCGCAAAGTCTTTGGCAGCGATAATGCTTTCTGTACTTTCTTCACCAACTTTTTCTAAAATTTTATTCAAACCTTTAGCATATAGGCTTGCCACATAGGAGCTATCAGCATCGGCTTGCTTGCGCTCAACCAATACCTGATCAAGCTGCTGCAAAATGGAGGCATTATCCGGTTGGCTATCACTACTAGTCGTATCATCTTTGGTCATAATACTACTTACACTAGCATCATTATTTAGATGAGTAGCATTTACCTCTGTGTTATAGATATCCGAAGGATCTTTCAATACTTTATCAACGGTTTGCCACTCAGGTGTTTGCCCAGATAAATCTAAACGCTGATAAAAACAAGATTCACGGCCAGTATGGCAGGCGATACCACCGGCTTGTGTTACGCTAAGTACGATCACATCTGCATCACAGTCCAAGCGAATTTCATGTACGGTTTGAGTATGTCCTGAGGTTTCACCTTTATGCCACAACTTATTGCGTGAACGTGAAAAATAAACGGCTGTTTTGGTTTGTGCAGTTAGTTGCAGCGCCTCTGCATTCATCCAAGCCATCATCAAAATACGCCCAGACTTATGATCTTGGGCAATCGCAGGAATTAAACCATCAGTATTAAAAGTTACGGCAGTCAGCCAAGCAGGTAAAGTCATAATATATCTGTCGTCTTATGAGTATTGAGTAAGAAATGGTCAATGGTTTATAACCATTCACTTTTTAGGTCTTGAGTGAATGGCTATTTGAGCAAAGACAGCATGTTAAAAAAATAGGATATGTTCAATAGGTCTAATATCAAATCTTAAATAAGTGTGGGTACAGCGCTTCTTTTATAATGTTATTAAG
The DNA here is from genome assembly GCF_052376215.1 of Psychrobacter sp. AOP7-B1-24. Lineage (NCBI taxonomy): Bacteria > Pseudomonadati > Pseudomonadota > Gammaproteobacteria > Moraxellales > Moraxellaceae > Psychrobacter > Psychrobacter sp. AOP7-B1-24. The sequence goes on along the minus strand of NZ_JBQSVL010000035.1, from coordinate 5,894 downwards.
TGTAGCGGTCTTATTGAGTTGGAAGTCGTAACCAATAAAGTGTAATCGTGCGGTAGCAACCGTATCACCAGTTTGCATCCTTGTGACCTTTATCACTATATAACCACCGTTATCATACAAGGGTTCAATGCCTATCTCAAACAAAAGCTCTTCACGAAATCGTGCAAGTTTATTAACACTCAACTGTAACTCATCAATAATTAAGCCTTGATAGTCAGCGTTGACCTCTTTAATCCCTCTTGAATACAAAAATCGCAATCGAGCCTCATTCAACAATGCTGTCAATGACTCCAGCGTGAGATGCTTGCCTGTATCAATTTCAGTATGCCGTACACGCATCACTGTTTCAAAGACAAATATATCGTTATCAAAGTGCAACTCTTTTTTGGACACGTTATCTCCTAGATTGATGGCAGTTAATCGCTTCTGCTTTTTATCGTATAAGTCGGTAGTATCATGATGATGAGCTTATGATATAAAGGTGATATTTGTGATAAATAGTCTTGTATGACGAGTCCTTAGATTGTATCAAAGCCTGATTCCTACCAAAGTACGGTTTAGGTTGTCATTTTATTCATTCAAACGAAAATCTCTTACTTTGTTCTCGTTGCTATGAAAAGCGCTATGGATTTGATTATACTCTTTATTTATGGTGATGGTTGACTACTACAAGTCTGAAACTTTACTTGGCAAAACAGTGCATTGTCTGCTAAAATACGGCCTCCCACCTCAAGGCAAATAGCAGTTTAGTGGTTGTTTTTTATACTACTACGCTATATTAACTATTTGACGACCAGGTTCTATTAAAGACAAAGAGGCAAGTCATCATGAAAGTTAAGATGAAAACCAGAAGCGGTGCCGCTAAACGCTTCAAAAAAACAGCAAACGGATTCAAGCGTAAGCAAGCATTCAAAAGCCATATCTTGACCAAGAAATCAGCTAAGCGTATTCGCCAGTTGCGCGGTCTGAAGATGGTGGACAAGTCTGACGAAGCAGCAGTTCGTCGTATGTGCCCATACATCTAATAGCCTATCGTCATGTGTTTTTAACAAAGAAGCATTTCTTTAATTAAAAATATTTGGCTTGCAATCTGACAACGATGTTTATCAATGAGTAACATTGTTGATCGTTTAACAATGATTAAGAATTCTTGGAGTAATTTATGGCCCGTGTAAAACGTGGTGTACAGGCGAATCGTCGTCACAAAAAAATCCTAAAACGCGCAAAAGGCTACTACGGTGCCCGTTCACGTGTTTACCGTGTAGCGGTACAAGCAGTGACCAAAGCTGGTCAATATGCTTATCGTGACCGTCGCAACAAAAAACGTACTTTCCGTCGTCTTTGGATTGCACGTATCAATGCTGGTGCACGCTTAAACGGCTTAAGCTATAGCCGCTTTATCAATGGTATGAAAAAAGCAAACATCGCCATCGATCGTCGTGTACTTGCTGACATCGCTATGCATGATGCAGCGACTTTCACAGCATTGGTCGAAAAAGCAAAAGCGGAATTGGCCTAAATATTAACCGTCCTTTAGATACATTGTTTATCAAATAAGTATTTAAATGGATAGGACTAATATTAATTAATAGTATGATATTAATAAAAGCTACCGCTAGTCGGTGGCTTTTTTTATATTAATTTATTTTAAAGCTGGTTTTATCAGAGATAAGCCGCCCTTTAATTTTTTGATATAGCATTTCTTATCGTCTAAATATTCAAGCCATTCATACTGCTAGCCTTTGGTTTAAAATGATAGGGCAAATGGTTTGTAATATTTGGTCAAACCCCTACAATTAATAGTCCGTTTAAATCAGGAATAATGCGTCTTATGACTACCCCTGCTGCTATCAACGATTTGTCGGCGCTACCGACCTTATCCTCAGAGCTTAATGAGTTGACAGAGTCTCAGCTAACAGAGTTTGCCAGTGCCGCTGAAGCATTGGTTTTACAAGTCACTGATGCACGCGCCTTGCAAGATTTGCGTGTGCAATTAACAGGCAAAAAGAGCTCACTAACTGGCTGGTCAAAGCAGATGGGCAAGCTCAGTGCTGATGACAAAAAAACCTATGGTGGCTGGTTGCATCAAGTACGTAGCCGTATTCAACAAGTCTTAACTGACCAGCAACAGCAGCTAGAAGTCGCGGCATTAAACGCTAAACTCGAAGCAGAAAGTATTGATATTACATTGCCTGCTCGCGGTGGTCAAAAAGGTCACTTGCATCCGGTTACGATGATTACGCAGCGTATGCAGCAGTATTTTGTGCAAGCAGGGTTCAATGTAGCGACTGGTCCTGAAGTCGAGAGCGATTACTATAACTTTGAAGCACTCAATATTCCATCGCATCACCCAGCGCGCGCGATGCATGACACATTCTATTTTGATGCGCATTACTTATTGCGCACACATACCAGCCCAGTGCAAATTCGTACGATGAAAAAGAATGAACCACCCATTCGTATTATTTGTCCTGGACGCGTTTATCGTAATGACTCAGATCAAACTCACTCGCCGATGTTTCATCAGCTAGAGGGATTGATGGTCACAGAGTCGAGCACGTTTGCTGAGTTAAAAGGTTTGATTAGTGAGTTTTTGGAAGCGTTTTTTGCCAAAGAGCTGACTGTACGTTTCCGTCCATCATTTTTTCCATTCACAGAGCCTTCTGCTGAGGTGGATATCTTAGATGACAATGGTAAATGGCTGGAAGTGATGGGCTGCGGCATGGTGCACCCACAAGTACTGACCAACTGCGGTATCGATAGCGACAAATACACTGGCTTTGCTTTTGGTATGGGTATTGAGCGCTTTGCGATGCTGTATTACGGTATCGATGACTTGCGTTTGTTCTTCCAAAATGACGTACGATTTTTAAAGCAGTTTGGCTAGATTTTCGTTCTTGATACTAATACGTCTACCTTTAATTCTAAAATTTTGATTCGAGATATTTATGAAAATTAGCGAACAGTGGCTACGTCAATGGGTGAACCCTACGAATACCAGCGAACAGTTGGCCGAACAATTAACGATGGCAGGGCTTGAGATTGATGACCGTTATGCGGTAGCTCGTGCCTTTAGTGGCGTAGTCATCGGAGAAGTTGTCAGCGTCGAACAGCATCCAGACGCTGACAAACTGCGAGTCACGCAGGTCAATATTGGTGAAGCGGATCCGCTACAAATCGTCTGCGGTGCACCCAATGTCTGCGTCGGTATGAAAGCTCCAGTTGCCACCGTTGGTGCAGTTTTGCCAAGTGATGACAAAAAAGGCTTTAAAATTAAAAAAAGCAAACTACGTGGTGTTGCCTCTAATGGCATGCTCTGCGGTGCTTCAGAAATTGATTTAACTGATAACATTGATGGTTTGCTTGAATTACCAACTGATGCACCAATCGGTATGGATATCCGTGAGTATTTGGGTTTAGACAATCAAATACTGGATATTTCAATCACCCCGAACCGTGGAGATTGCTTTAGCGTACGTGGTATCGCTCGTGAAATATCAGTCATTAACGACCTACCAATACAAATGCCAACCATCGCCGACAACATCACCATTACTGAAAATGGCGCAACACCTGCCGTTACTGTAAATGCTGTTGAAGCATGTCCTCGCTATTTATTACAATCGATTAGCAATATCGATCGTAGCGTTGAGACACCAAAGTGGATGCAAGATGCGCTTGTTCAATCAGGGCTACGTTCACATAACTTTTTGGTCGATGTGACTAACTATGTACTGATGGAGCTTGGTCAACCGTTACATGCATTTGATGCTGATACCATCGTCGGCGATATCGTTGTGCGTCTGGCAGAGCCTGCGGAGACCATTACTTTACTCAATGAACAAACCGTTACTTTAACAGGTGATGAGTTAGTCATTGCTGATGATAAAGGTGCACTAGCACTTGCTGGTATTATGGGTGGCCAACGTAGTAGCGTTACGGATAGTACGACCAATATTATTGTGGAAAGTGCTTTTTTTGGTCAGCTTGCTATTGCTGCGCGTGCACGCCGCTTTGGTTTACATACTGATGCGTCGCAACGTTTTGAGCGTGGGGTGGATTTTGAGTTACCAGCGCTAGCATTGGCACGTGCGTGTGATTTGATTATCAGCATCACGGGTGGTCAAGCGGGTCCTATAGTCAAAGCTGAGAGTAGCGAGCATTTACCAGTGCGTGCGCCAATTACCTTACCAATCACTAAAGTTCGTGAGGTCATCGGTATTGAGATTGAGCCAGCCGAGATGGTTCGTATTTTGACTCAGTTAGGGTTCGAGGTTGAGCAGCAAGCAGACATGCTAACTTGTAAGCCGCCATCTTACCGCTTTGATATGAGTATCCGCGAGGATCTCATCGAAGAAATTGCTCGTATCTATGGCTATGATAATATTCCAAGCGTATTGCCACACCTGCAAGTAAGTATGGATTACGATGATACGGCAGATTTGACCCATCAAATGAAGCTGTCATTGGTTGATAATGGCTATATGGAAGCGATTAGCTTTAGTTTTAGCGATGCAAAACTAGAAGCCTTGATTGATGATGAAGCACTGGGCGAAGTGTTGGCACTGGCAAATCCTATTTCTAGTGACTTGGCAGTGATGCGTCGTACCTTACTGTCTAGTTTATTGCCTTGTGTGCAATACAACTTAAACCGTCAGCAACCACGTGTGCGTTTTTTTGAAACGGGTTTAAGTTTCGTAGGGCACAGTGTTAGTGATTTGGTACAAACGCCAAGTATTGCTTTGGTCGCAGTTGGTGATGTGTGGGATGAACAAGCTTATCAAAACCGTGCGCTAGACTTTTATGACCTCAAGCATGATATTGAGCAATTATTGCCCGCCCAAATTGATAGTGCGCGTATTCGTTATGAGCGCAGTGGACTAAACTTCTTACATCCAGGGCAGAGCGCTAAATTATATATTGATGATATTTATGTTGGTTGGTTGGGACAGTTGCATCCTAGTACGGCGAAGCAGCTAGATCTACCTAGTACTTGGGTTGCTCAGTTATCATTAGCACCTTTGCTGACGCTTGATCGAGAGCAACATGCTATCACCACGCCTAGTAAATTCCCACAAGTGCGCCGTGATATTGCCGTCTTAGTAGATAGTAATATCAGTTTACAGACATTAGAAACGACGATTCGAGCTGCCGCAGGTAATTTGCTCAGTGATCTTTGGTTGTTTGATGTATATCAAGGCGACAAAGTACCAGCAGGCCAACGTTCATTAGCTTTTGCACTGGTATGGCAAGATAGTACACAAACATTATCTGATGATGACGTGAAAGCCACGACTGATAAAGTTGTACAAGCGCTAATAGAACAACACTCAGCACAGCTACGCGATAGCTAATTTTTTATACCGATATAAACGCTCTGTAGCCTTATTATTCATGAGGCTATGGGGTATTGCTATTTGTAAAAAAGCCATAAAAAAGTTAAGTGGTTATTAATAAAGGACTTTAATACTCTTTTTGTTAAAAAGAGGCCCAAAACCCTTTATAATAGCTACCCTTAACCCTCATACCGCTAAACCATGATATTCGACATCACGACATAGCATAGGAGTCGTACTGTGAGCACTTTAACCAAATCTGACATGATTGAGCATTTGATGAGTAACCTTAACCTAACACGCCAAGAGAGTCGCTGTCTGGTAGAGAACTTTTTTGATGAGCTGTCAGAGAGTTTGATTGATGGCAAAGAGGTCAAGCTTTCAGGCTTTGGCAATTTCGAGCTTAAAGACAAAAACAGCCGTCCAGGTCGTAACCCCAAAACAGGGGAGCCAGTTGCGGTGTCAGCCCGCCGTGTGGTTACTTTTAAAACAGGACAAAAATTTCGTCAACAAGTTGATGAGCGCTTGTTTGATGTTTGATACAGGCTTTTAAATTAA
>NZ_JBQSVL010000034.1:0-31151 GCF_052376215.1 Psychrobacter sp. AOP7-B1-24 | reverse complement strand
ATTCTAGTAAGAATCTGGCCTTTTATTTTCTGAGAATGCTTTCTAACTTCCATTTTTTAGAACAATTATTACTTACTGCTCTTCGACACCCATCATATCGACTGGAGTATCAGCAACTATTTGAACTCTTCTTTTACCTGTCTTGGCTGTATCGTTACGTTGCTCTTGTAGGTGGTCAAGATAGGCTTCATTGATCTGGCCGGTGATATAACAACCATTAAATACAGCACAGTCAAAACCTTCAACTCTACTATGCTTGGTGTCTTTTACCGCATCAATCAAATCATCTAAATCTTGGAAAATCAGTCTATCAGCACCAATTATTTCACGCACCTCTTCCACAGTATGGCCTGATGCAATCAGCTCACTGCGGACTGGCATATCAATACCATAAACGTTTGGATACTTAACTGGCGGCGCAGCACTAGCAAAAAATACTTTATTAGCACCAGCATCTCGAGCCATCTGGATAATTTCATGACAGGTCGTACCACGAACAATGGAGTCATCAACCAACAGTACGTTTTTACCTCTAAATTCTAACGGTACCGCACTGAGCTTTTGGCGGACAGACTTTTTACGTTGCTGCTGACCTGGCATGATAAACGTACGACCGATATAGCGGTTTTTCATAAACCCTTCACGGTATTTTACATTCATCTTGAGTGCTAATTCCATCGCTGATGTACGTGAGGTATCTGGGATAGGAATTACCACATCAATATCGTGATTGTCACCCCACTCTGTCATGATTTTATCTGCTAGCTTTTCACCCATACGCAAGCGAGCTTTATAAACTGAAATATTATCCATGATTGAATCTGGACGAGCAAAATAGACATATTCAAAAATACAAGGAGTGTACTCTTTTGGCGCTACACACTGATGAGTATGTAGTTTATGATCCAAATCAATAAAGATAGCTTCGCCAGGTTTGACATCACGAATGATGCTGAACCCAGAACCTGTCAATGCCACTGACTCTGAAGCAACCATATATTCGGTGCCACCATTTGGTGCCATACGTTTACCAAAAATGAGCGGGCGGATACCGTTTGGATCACGAAAAGCAAGTAAACCATGACCAGTAATGAGTGCAACAACACCATAAGCACCTTCAACGCGACCATAAACTGCGGTTACAGCTTCAAAGATATCGGCAGGCGTTGCTTTGGTTTTGCCTAGATTTTGCATTTCATGAGCAAGGACATTTAGCAATACTTCAGAATCTGAGTCAGTATTCAGATGACGGCGATCTTCGATGTATAAAGATTTGGCCAAGCTTTCAGCATTGGTCAAGTTACCATTATGTGCAAGCGTAATACCATAAGGTGAGTTAACATAAAATGGCTGAGCTTCAGCACTGCTAGAAGTACCCGCCGTTGGATAACGCACGTGACCAATACCGAACTTACCGACCAGTTTTATCATATGGTGATTCAAGAAAACGTCACGAACCATACCATTTTCTTTACGTAGATAGAGTCGTCCATCCTGCAAAGTTACGATACCTGCCGCATCTTGTCCACGATGCTGCAACATCGTTAAGCCATCATAAAGAATCTGATTGACTGGCTCATGAGCTGCAACCCCAACGACTCCACACATAGTTATATCCTATTTTTACCCATACATTAGTATTAGTACTACATAGTGGCAAGGTTTTTAGCAACACACTGTCAAAAATGTGCGCTATCACTTGCCGCCGACCTGATAAAATTTACTAAATATTTAACAACTACTTATCTTTTTGGCTGTCAAAAAACAAGTATCCATAAATCATAGTGAATGATTTATGGAGCTTAACTGCGACCAAAAATTATTTTTTCAAGAACTATCTTATGACTGATTAACTTGATCCCAAGCCATACCAAGCACATCTGAAACCAATGCCTTACCCATCGGTGCGTAAGGCATTAGTTCGGGCGCCAATATTGAGGTTTGCCATTGCGGCATCTGTACCAATAACGGTGCACTCACACTCAAAACAACTAAGACCATCAATACGTTTTTGGCGGCACCAAGAACACCACCTGCCATCTTATCAATGATTTCTAGACGTAACGTTTTGAGTACGCCCGAAAATACAAACGCGACTAAGTGCATGATTGCTAATATAACAATCACTACCAATACAAACGCCATGGCCATTTGCAAAACGGGGCTTTGTACAATACCAGATAGCTGAGGTGAAAACACGCCTGCCAAACGTGTCGCAGCGATAAGTGCAACCAACCAACCAACTAAACCTATCGCCGTCTTAATCAATCCCGCCTGAAAGCCGCGCCATAAGCCAACTAAGACAACAATAGCAATCACAATATCCAGACCACTCATGTTTTGTGCCTCATACCCTATTTATTTTTATCAAGTGTTTACTTAAATCGTATGACAAGGTAATTTTTTGGTTATTCAAATAATTTTGGTTATTCAAATAATAGCGCCTTAGCGAGTCGCTTAGCTCTCCATAGCATCGTAATAGCCACCGATTGCCTGAATACAAGACTGTACCAAGCCAGGTCCTCGATAAATCAGACCTGTATAAAGCTGTACCAAATCTGCACCTGCTTCAATTTTCTTAACCGCTTTGACACCACTATCAATACCACCAACACCTATCAACGCAACTTTACCATCTAACTGATCAGAAAACTGTTGTAAAATCTGCGTACTAATATGGCTCACAGGACGACCAGATAGGCCACCCGCTTGATCTCCATCGCGTAAATCCTCTACACCAACGCGACCCAAAGTCGTATTTGTCGCAATCAAACCATCAATCTCAAAATCTATCAGCTGCTGTGAGATATAGTCTACTTGTAACGGCTCTAAATCAGGAGCAACTTTCAGTACCAATGGTACATAAAAACCATACTCAGTCGCCAATTGGCTATGACGATTTTTGATGGTATCTAAAAGCTGAGTCAATGCTTCGCCACTCTGTAAGTCACGTAAATTTTTGGTATTTGGCGAAGAGATGTTAACAGTAATATAGGAGGCATGTGGATAGGCACGCTCTAAGCAATAAACGTAGTCATCAGCTGCCTGCTCTACTGGCGTATCAGCATTCTTACCAATATTAATGCCGATATTACCTTTATACTTGCAACGTTTAACATTTTCGATCAGGTAATCGACACCTTGATTATTAAAACCCATACGGTTAATAATGGCATCTGCCTGTTTTATTCTAAACAATCTTGGCTTATCGTTACCTATCTGAGGCCTTGGGGTAACTGTACCCACTTCTATAAAACCAAAACCTAGCTCAGCCAACGCATCAATATAGTCGCCATTTTTGTCCAGTCCCGCAGCTAAACCAACTGGGTTGGCAAACTGTAACCCCATGCAGTCTGTTGGCTGCATCGACTGGCCATACACCAAACCTAAAACACGTGCTGTATGAGCTTTATCCAGTAAAGACAAGGTCATCTCGTGGGCGTGTTCGGGATCCATCTTAAACAAAAAAGGACGAAGTAAGGCATAAGACATAGTAATGACAGACCCTGCTAAAAAGAAATAGTGAGTGGAAAGTGCGAATAAAATCGAGCGCTGCGATTATATCAGCTTAACAGAAATAAGAGCAAAGTTTCATGCGGAAAATTTCATGAAACGGTAGCATCTATAGATGAATGGCAAAACAAGGGTTATTAAGGCACAGGACGACTATCAGTCAATGCTATCCAGCCACGAACAATACGATATAGATGCCAAATAAAAGTAAATGTCATAATCAGCAAACCAAATCCAGCCAATAGCAATGAACCAATAGCGGTATGGCTACTATCAGCTAAAATACTGACACCAAAGCCACCCAAGGCAAATGTTATGATGACTATACCGATTACAAACCAAACGACACTGTACCAAAAAGTCTTAATCTGCCAATCAAAATGCGTCGCCAACCAAGTGTCATCAGCGTCATGACGCTTGGCATAGTTCATCACAATTGGCAAAATCCAAAGCAGCCCTGCTGTAAAATAGCTGACCACATATAAAAAATAAGTAATGTGGTTATAAGTGGTGAGGGAACGGCGCTTATCAGCGCTCATATTATCATTCACATTGTTACTCGTCATATTATGATGTCTTTGCGGTAGAGGTTCATAATTATCATTATCAGCAGTATTCGTCTGTGTGCGAAGGCGCTCATCCCTGTTGTGATTAGGAAAGTCACTCATTGTAAAACCCTATAGGTGGCAGTGGCTAATAATTACTTAATTGTGCCAAACCGACCGTTTTTCAATAAGGTTATCTCCAGCAGGTACAGCAAACAAGCGATAGAATATACTTAAATCCAATACAATATATATTTTAAAGTATGAGCGATAGTCCTAAGCAACGATTAGGGTCTGTTGAACATTCAAATGTGGTACTGGCAGTGACTATTTTTTAGACAATATGCAGTGAAATTTTTGAGACCTAGTCATTCTAGGTTAAACAATTTCGCCATATATTGGCAAAAAATAGCACTGCCCTGAAAGGCTGAGGCTAAAATCACCCCAAACGTTGTTGCAATCCTAGCCAAGGTCTCGACATTATCGTCGACTTGCGCCTAGTTTGGTGCAATTTTAGCGATCAGCAGTCCTAATATTTGAATGTTCAACAGACCCTAATAAGGCTGATCTGGTACAAAATGGTCAACCTCTCTTGCCATACCAGCCATCACAAAATCCATCTCAAATACCCTTGCTTCTGCTAAAGAAAACGACTCGGGATAATCACCCGTTAGCAAGCCAGCAATATAAGCAACGATAGACATGTGACACACAACAACCAAACATTCAGCATCAATATTGCCAATATCTATCAGTGCCTGTCGCGCATCATCAGCAGGCGTGATATTGTCCTGCACAACCGACGGCACGGTTTGCGCGCGCAACTGAAATTCCGCTAATGTTTGCTGTGCTCTGTCATAAGGACTGACAACGAAATAATCAGGGCTGTAATAAGTCATCACATACTCTGCCGTCTGTGCCACTTGCTGTCGACCAAAATCAGTCAACTGGCGAGCACTATCAGGACGTGACTCATCTTCTGCTTGACCATGACGTACTAATATAATTTTCATACACTTCCTTACTGCACTATCATTATGATGTTATGCTCAGAATAACCCACCTAAAAACAGTGCCTTAATTTAATATACAGTGCTTTACTGACCATCAGTATTACCACTTATATCTTCATCGCTCGACGTCTTCATTTGTTCAGTCAATGCTGCATTGCTATGATCATGCGCCATAACAAACTCAACGTCACTTCGGAACCCTGCTTCCATGAGATGCAAGGCTACACCTAATGCTGCTTTGTCTTCGTAGATGACGGCGTAAAGCGCATGAGTAATAGGCATATAAATACCTTGCTTAGTGGCTTTCTCATGCACTTGCTGAATGGTATTAACCCCTTCGGCTGTCTGGCCCAGTTTTTTGACTGCTGCATCAATACTCATACCCCGACCGAGCATATTGCCCACGCGGTAGTTGCGACTCAGCTCTGAGCTACAAGTGGCATACAGATCGCCGACGCCTGACAATCCTAAAAACGTGAGTGGATTGGCACCCGCTTCCACACCAAAACGACTCATTTCTGCCAAACCACGGGTCAATATCATGGCCTTGGTGTTTTCGCCGACATCGTACGCCGCTGCCATACCCATCGCAATTGCATAGATGTTTTTGAGTGCACCGCCTAGCTCTACGCCTTTGACATCATCACTGGCAAACACTCGAAAGAACGCACTGTGTAGTGCAGCCTGAACAGCATGGCGCAAAGGCTCAGACTCACTAGCAATAACCGTCGCAGACGGCATGTTTTTCATGATTTCTATCGCTAGGTTCGGCCCTGACATGACACCGAAATTCACTTCTGGCAATACATCTTTAATAATGTCACTCATCATCGCAAAGGTATCTTTTTCCATCCCTTTGGTTAATGACACAATCGACTGTCCACTGATAAATGGCGCGATATTTTTTAAGGTCTCTCGGAATGCCAAACCTGGCACTGCAATAAAGATAATGTCTTTGTCTTTGACCGATGCTGCCAAATCATGACTATACTTTAAGCGATCATCCAGCTTATAACCTGGCAAGTATTTTTTATTGGTTTGGGTTTTTGCCATTGCTTTTACGGTGCGCTTATTACGCACCCATAGCGTGGTATCACAACCGTTTCGTGCGGCTAAGTTTGCCATTGCCGTACCAAAACTACCACCGCCCAAAAATGCCAAACGCAGCTTGGTAGGATTGCTATGAATCTCTGCCATATTTTTTGCGACTGCTGCCTCTACTGCACTAGGATTTAGCTTCTTACGGCCAATACCTGATTTGGCCGCACGCTCGATAATACCTGCCAACAGACTGTTTTGCTTTTCAGGCGTATGGTTATCGGTGGCGCTGTTATCGTTAGTGGTTTTTTTATTGCTATCATTAGAACTGGTCATATTCTTGTATCCGTGTTGACTGGCCGATCATTAATAGAACTTGTCATGGCTTGGGTATTTTTAGCTGCTGAGACTGACTGTCTATTTAAATGATAACGTTATTAAACAAAAAGTACTCAAAGGCATTATGACTCAAACCTTACTAATGGCTCAATATCAGTTGCTTTACGTGTGGCTTCATCTGCAGGACTGGTACCAGTATAAACAAAGGCCGTTACATAATCATTTGAGCCAACATCAAAATAGGCTTTCACCGCTGGTTCGTTACACAATAGACCAGTACGCCATACGGTACTATATCCTTGCGCTTTAAGAGCCAAAATAAGATTTTGTACAGCAGCACCAGTACTGAGTATTTGCTCAAAAGGCGGAACTTTTTGGTGCGCTTGCATTTTAGTGACTACTGTAATAATCATTGGCGCACGCAACGGCATATTAACAGTTTTTTCAATGTCTTTTTCAGACAACACCTCTCCTTCTTGTATCGCTTTTTCTTGGGCCGCTCGAGCCAATACACGACCCAATTCATGACGCGCATCACCTTGTGTCACAATAAAACGCCATGGCTGTAGCTTCTTATGATCTGGTGCTGTGGTCGCACATTCAATCGCTGTTTTAACTTGTGCATAAGTGGGTGCTGGTGCATCCAGATTACCCATACTGCGTCTTGAGTTGATCCAGCCAATCATTTCTTCACTAGTAATCGGCATACTGTCAGTGGTTACGTCTTTGATAGACAGTTTTTTATCATTGTTGTCTGATGTAGTCATTGCTACTCCTTATTTGTTATTATTTTTTATTCAAAAAACTGCTATTTTTATGTTGGATCAACTTCGACACGATGCTCCATTCGCAAATAATCTTCTGACTGCATTTCAAGCAAGCGCGAACGTGTACGCTCAATCTCAAATGCCAGCTTCTGTCCTTGATACAACTCCAAAATGGATTGCTCTGCGCGCACCAAGAGTTTTACGCGGCGATCATAAAATTCATCGACCAGATAAATAAAGCGACGCGTTGGATCACGGTAAGTATCATCCTCTAATGCAGGCACAGCATTAACCAATACGGTGCTGAACTGTTTAGCGATTTCGATAAAATCAGATGCTGAACGTGGCTCCATGCACAAGTGACGGAAATCACAAAATAGAATATCTTCGGTACGAGCATTGATTTTTATTTCTCGTCCATTAATAGTAATTGGATCATTACTGATTTTTTGGTTATTAGACAAACTGGCAAAACGGTTGGCTAACCAATGATGGTTGGCTTTGGTCATCGGCGATTTGTATAGCTCCGCCTGCTGTAATACACGCAAACGATAATCGATACCAGAGTCGATGTTCATCACCACCGTATGGCTTTCAACTTCAGCAATCGCTGGTAAAAAACGGTCGCGGTGTATGCCATCTTTATACAGTCCTGCCGGCTCGATATTCGAGGTCGCGACCAGCGTAATACCACGGTTGAAAAGCATGGTGAACAAATCACCCAAAATCATGGCGTCAGAAACGTTAGAAACAAAGAACTCATCAAAACAAATGATGGTCGCCTCTTCATAGATAATATCTGCCACTTTTTCTAAAGGATCACTCTCACCTTTTAGCTTGTGTAGCTCTTGATGTACGCGCTGCATAAAATGGTGGAAATGCAGGCGCATCTTGCGATCAAGAGTCAATGAATCATAAAACATGTCCATCATCCATGTTTTACCTCGACCTACCCCGCCCCACATATACAAGCCTTTTGGTGCTGTAGGCTTGGACTTTAAAAAGCTAAAAAACCCTTTCTTTGGTGGCGCAGTATTGACGAGCTGATGATATATCTCATCCAGATAACTCATGGCCTGAAATTGTTGCTCATCTCGAGTAAAATCATCGGTACTGACGGCTTGCTCGTAACGTTGTAATGGAGATAAACTCATAATACGACTCATCATTAGGCTAGAGCGTATCATCAATTAGCACATGAATACATTTAGTGGTCTTAAAATGGCTAAATTTTGCTAAACATCGTTAGAAATTTTGTCAATATGTTCATATTAACGGCAATTTCTGCCTTGTTTATCTACAATTTTTCTCATTTTAAGCCTCACGATCTAATTGATGACACACCCTAAATAAATATTAAAATAATAGATAAATTTTACAGGACTACATTCAAGTAAAATCCTTACATGCTGTAAAGTAAAATTCTTAAATGCTATGCTTTTCTAACAAACCTTTCAATTCTGACAAACGTCCATGAAAAAAGTGACCAGCGCCATCTACAACGCTAACAGCTATACCCAATCGTTCAGCGAATGCCTGCATATTGTCAGGGTCGATGACTTCATCTGCATTGCCATAAATCTCAAAAGTTTTGTCAGTTGGTAAACTCAGGTCACTGCTGTCATTTTTTTCGATCGATGGCGCGATAAGTGCGATTCTCGATACTTCAAAATCGCTTAGTCCCCATACATGAGAGGCTTCGATCACTTGCTCAGCCACACGTGCTGTCACATAACCGCCAAAAGAAAAACCACCAAGCCATAATTTTCGGGCGTTGGTCTGTTCCGCGATCCATTGTAGCACGGTCATTGCATCAACTATCTCGCCTTCAGCATAATCATGCTCACCCGTTGACTGTCCTACACCGCGAAAGTTGAAACGTACCACATGCATACCATTGTCACGGGCAAAACGGTACATGGTCGTGACTACTTTATTATTCATCGTTCCGTCAAATAGCGGATTGGGATGGCAAAGCAGAGCCACTGTATCAGTATTCGGATCGTTAGGGTTGCCTTGTTGCCATAGTGCATCAACTTCGAGCACGCCAGCAGGAGCGGGAATCAATTGCATAACATTACTTAATAATTGAGAATGAATAGATCAATTATCCTAGATATGGTTTTTATTTCAAGTGATTTGCTGTGTACAAACATAGATTTTTTGAAATTCTAGCGATTGATAAATGAATGCCATCCTATAAGTA
Source organism: Psychrobacter sp. AOP7-B1-24 (assembly GCF_052376215.1). Classification (NCBI taxonomy): domain Bacteria; kingdom Pseudomonadati; phylum Pseudomonadota; class Gammaproteobacteria; order Moraxellales; family Moraxellaceae; genus Psychrobacter; species Psychrobacter sp. AOP7-B1-24. Next base: position 21,730 of record NZ_JBQSVL010000034.1, on the reverse strand, counting down.
TCAGTAATCTCAGTAGGTTTTGATATCTGTCGTATCAAAAGATAAGGGGTGTATGTAATATCACTGTAATATAGCAAACAAGAACTGCCTAGACAGACAAACGATGAATAGGTTAAATTTATGACAGTTGTTGAGTAGCATACTAGTTATTGAGTAGTACATTAGCTTGATGTGATGCTCATACAATGTCTACTTAAAATTGATACTTATGTTCGACTGACAGGGATTGAAAACCACTTATGAATACTTTCAATAAAACGGCAACCTTAACTGCAACGATGGCCGCTGTCATCGCCTTGAGCGCTTGTCAAAGCACCACACCTTCTGCACCTGTCATACAGCGTGCTGATTCTATTTATGAAACCACGGGTATTGCCGATACTAAAGTGAATGCACAGCAGATTGCGCTAGACAATGCGCAAAAAACTTGCCGAAGCAAGCAAGTGATTATCGTTGATGATACGGTAACATATAATGGTATCTTAAATGAACGTACAGGTCGCATGGTTGGACAAGTTGGTGCGGTCGTTGGCTCAGTACTTGGCACTGGCACACCAGATTTATCACGTGATGATGATTATGAATACATGATTAACTTCCGTTGCCAATAAAACTAGGACACGCCCTAGCATCGATCAAAAAATAATGACCAGTTAGCATTTAACCAGCAGTTCTGCGATAAAGTTGATATATTATTCTTATCGCAGAACTGCTGGCTTCTCTTTTTGTATGTGCGCTTTTGGGGTAAACTACGATATCGAATTTTTTATACCTATCATCAAATAGTCAAAGAAATTTAGTAGTTCTCTGACTATATAATTAAACTGTATTCGGTTTAATACTGTATTCGAAGCAATATAGGCAGTCAGTCTTGCAGCTTTCATCACCTTTGGTCCTCTAATTATGCGTAAACCTAATCTCTCACATTCTAAACAATCTAAGGTAATAACGCCTGCTAAAGATTTGGCAACTTTAGAAGCCGAACTGGCTGAACAAGAAAATGACCTTGAAGGTAATTTGGAAGATACCGTCTTGCGTCTGAGCGATTATTTATCAGCGGTTGATATGGTAATCAAACAAACCTTTAATCACCGAGTATGGGTAAAAGCAGAAATTCGTAACCTGTCTAGCAAAGGCGGACATTATTATTTTGAACTCGCAGAAAAAGATGAAGACGGCAAAGTAATCGCCAGCTGCCGTGGCAACCTTTGGCGCTTTAAAGCGGCGCGTGTATTGGCGAAATTTGAGCGCGCAACAGGCATGCCGCTTGACCGTGATTTGACAGTATTACTAAAAGTATCGGCAGGTTTTCATGCGCAATATGGTTTTTCGCTCACCATTGAGGACATTGACCCTAGCTACACGTTAGGCGACTTGGCACGGCAATATGCGGAAATGGTCGATCGCTTAACAGGTGAAGGGTTATTGCACCTCAATCAGCAACTTCCCGTCCCATTCGATATCGAGCACGTGCTTGTAATTGCGCCTGAAAAGGCTGCCGGATTGGGAGATTTTCAAGCAGATGCAGATCGTCTAGCCAGTACAGATGCCTGTCATTTCCATTACCATAACGCTACTTTTCAAGGCAATCATGCGCCTGCCGAAATTCGCCAAGCCATCGTCAATGCTCAGCAGCAGTTTTACGACACGTATCAGCGCCTGCCAGATTTATTAGTGATTATTCGTGGTGGCGGTGCCGTTGGTGACTTGGCTTATCTAAACGACTATGAGCTGGCTGCTTTAGTGGCTGAGCAGCCTATTCCTGTTTGGGTAGGCATTGGGCATGAACGTGACAAAACTATCTTAGATGAGGTCGCGCACACAAGCTTTGACACACCCTCTAAAGTCATCGCTGCGATTGGCAGTCATTTGGCGCAACTGGTCTCTCAGACGCTACAGTATCAAGCGCAAATCAAGCAAGCAGCACAGCGGCAATTAAACATCGCTGAGCAACAAACCGCACGCCAGTTAAGCCAAGTACAGTCACAAACGATTGGACAGCTCACGTCACTGCGAAAAGACAGCGATTATGCATGGCGCAATATTCAGCAAAGCGCCCAACGCCAAGTAAAGCAAGCCGTCAGATTGACAAATGATCTGCGAGAAAAAATCAAAGACGCGGCGCATCAGCAACTAGTAATCGCATCGACTTATAGTCAAGACTATCAAAAAGCCATTATAAAAAGTGCTCAGCAGACCTTAATACAAGCACAACGCAACAGTGAGCATCTACGTGACATTGTGCTGTTACATCGACCATCTCGCGTGCTGAAACAAGGCTATACCATGCTGACTGATAATAAAGACAAACAAATACTAACCAGTAGTAACCAGCTGTACCCTGAACAAACTGTGCATATTGTCCTAAAAGATGGCAAAGCAAAAGCGCAGATTATTGATATCCATACGGATCAAAAAGCGACTGAAATATCAAACACCACCACTTAAGCACACAATAACACCTTACGATTATCCATCTATAGTCAAAGTATGTTTAAATCGCTACAGTGCTGCTGGGATAAATTTTTCGCAGCCTCTATGAATATAGCAAGCAAGTAAAATTTGTACCAATAGCACCATAATACAATCGTATCGGTTTTATGTTTCTTTAACTATACTTACTTCTAAAAATTAGGAAACCTCATGGCAACCCCTACTCGCCGACGCAAAAAAGCCACCCCAAAAACCTTTAAGGCGGCTTATGATATTCTAAAAGCCAATGCCGCTGAATTACAGCAGCAGGACGAGCCTGACATTGATAACTTGATGACGACTGTTGAAGAGTCGATTGCCGCGTATCGCGTCTGCGAGACACGCATCAATGCCGTACAACAAGCATTAGATGCCGCCTTTGCTGAAGACGTTAAATCTGATGAAGTAGACAGCTAAGTAATACTTACTCCGGTTCGTCAACTTCAAAGACTTGGCGTAGATAGGCAAGATACGTGTCGTTATTGATCATGGTCTTGCCTGGGCTGTCAGACAATTTGGCGACTGGCTGACCGTTACACTCAACCAATTTCAGCACAATATTAATCGGTGTAATACCCATATCATTGGTAAGATTGGTACCAATACCAAAACTGGTTCTAATGCGATGCTTAAAGTATTGATGCAGCTCCCAAGCTTTGTCAAGATTCAAACCATCACTAAAGGTAAGTATCTTAGCCTTGGGGTCTATCTTCAACTTATCATAATGAGCAATCGCTTTATCACCCCAGACATAAGGATCGCCACTATCATGACGCAGACCATCAAACAGCTTAGCAAAATACAAATCAAAATCACGTAAGAAGGCATCCATGCCAACGACATCGGTCAGCGCAATGCCCAAATCACCACGATACTCATGCACCCACGCTTCAAGCGCGGCTTTTTGTGAATCACGCAAACGCACATCTAGTGCTTGAAATGCCTGCATAAACTCGTGCGCCATGGTACCAATTGGCGTCATACCTAGTGTTTTAGCCAAATATACGTTGGATGTACCACTGATAATTTTTGGTTGTGCGTGATGTAACGTCTGTACCACATGCGCTTGCCAACTTTTACTAAATCGTCTACGAGTACCAAAATCTGCGACAATGAACGGCGGCGTATCTTCACTTTCTTTTGTCTGTTCTAGGGCATATTGGTGTAATAACTCGACTTTTTCATCCAGCCTACGCTGCCCTTCTTCGATGATGGTGGTATCTGATAACGCATCAAAATACAGCTCATTGACAATAGCTAAGACAAATACTTCAAAAAACATCGCCTGAATCATCGGCCCTTCAATATCGATAAACAAGCGTCCTTCATCATCGGTACTGACAGTGATAAAGCGACGTTTTAGCTTAAACAGCTCCAGATAATCGACGAAATCAGAACGCATAAAGCGTAAGCTGCGTAAGTACTCTAACTCATCTTCTAAAAAACGCAGCTCGCACAGACTGTCTAACTGTTTCTCTAACTGTTCTTTAATATCAGCCAGTGGGTAGACAGTATCTTCATTATTACGACAGCGAAAACGATAGACACCATGCGTTTGTGGAAACTGATGCAGCATGGCTTGTAACATCGTAAATTTATATAAGTCATTATCAAGTAATGAAGTAATAATAGGTGCATAGGTAACGGTCATGCTATGGCCTTAAAAAACGCAAAAATAAGAAATAAACGTCACCTAATCAGCAAAGCGACATCATATGCGGACAGTAAATTAGAGACTCTCATTCATAATTTAGAGGTTCTCATTTACGAGGAGTCTTCAATAAGCCGTTAAGTATAACGAAGTTTACGGTTTATTTCAGAGTTCACGATTAATGGCAGCATAATTACTACGATTAGGGCGTGTTGAACATTCAAATATTAGGGCTGCTGATCGCTAAAATTGCACTAAACTAGGCGTAAGCCGCCGATAATGTCGAGACCTTAGCTAGGTTTGCAACAACGTTTGGGGTGATTTTAGCATCAGCCCTTCGGGGCAGTACTCTTTTTTGCCAATATATAGCGAAATTGTTTAACCTAGAATGACTAGGCATCAAAAATTTCACTACATATTGTCTAAAAAATAGTCACTGCCAGCACCACATTTGAATGTTCAACACGCCCTACTCATATCTTCTATAAAAATATCACGCCCATCTATCAGTAACTATTCAACACGCTTTATGCGTTCGCGTGCATGAACTGTGCAACATAATCATCCGCCGGGTTGTTGCGTAAATCACTGGGTGTGCCTGTTTGCACTAAACGTCCACCATTCAATATGCTGATACGCTGTCCCACCTTGACCGCTTCATCTATGTCATGAGTGATAAAGACAATGGTCTTATGCAGCCGCTCTTGTAATTCAAGCAGCTGGTCTTGCAATTGAGCACGGATGAGTGGATCAAGCGCAGAGAACGCCTCATCCATCAGTAAGATTGGATTGTCAGTTGCCAGAGCACGCGCTAGACCCACACGCTGCTGCATCCCTCCTGACAACTCATCCGGATAGCTATGCTCTAGATTAGGAAGTCCTACTTCATTTAGCCAATATCGTGCAACTTCGTGGCGCTCTTTGGTGCTCATTTTTCGCACACGTAAACCATAAGCGACGTTTTGCATGACTGTCATGTGTGGCACTAGGCCAAAGTGCTGAAAGACCATACTAACGGTTTGCTGACGATAATGTTGTAGCTCCTTATCATTCAGCGCTAATACATTGATAGCAGCCGATGGCTTTGGAGTAGCTGCGATCACATCATCTGTGATAGTAGTCTGCGCATCAATACTCGTATCAACCCATATCTTGCCACTGGTTGGGTCAATCAAGCGATTGATATGCCGTATCAATGTTGATTTACCAGAGCCTGACAGCCCCATAATACAATGCAGTTCGCCCGCTTTAACGCTTAAATTAACATCATACAGCCCAACCGAATAGCCCGTCTGCTCCTTAACCGCAACACTGTCCATACCTTTAGCCAATAATGCCATCACAGACTTTGCTTGCGTTGTATTAGCATTATAGATTTTGCTGATATTTTCTAGCTGGATGTGATTCATTGCCGTTCTCGCTATTTGTATTTTTTATTAAGGCGTGTCTTCATTGTTAGTCCATTCAAATATTCATATTCAAATGTCAGCTTACTTTCTTTTTTAGCTTAGTTTTTTATAGTCGACCAAGCCATTAACCAATTGAGCGTCTGCTCGCGTCAATCGTTTTTTGACGGGCGCGCTTGCCTTGACCAAATGCCTGAGTAATACGGTCAATAATAATAGCAACAATGACAATAGCCATACCTGCTTGTAGGCCTTGACCAATATTAAGGGTTTGAATAGATTGCAACACATCTTCGCCAAGACCCGGCGCGCCGATCATAGAAGCGAGCACCACCATGGATAGCGACATCATGACTGCTTGGTTGACACCCGCCATGATACTAGGCAGTGCTTGTGGTAACTTAATCCAAATGAGTAGCTGCAAATGCGTACTACCAAATGAGCGTCCCGCCTCGACCATCTCATGATTGACCTGCGTAATGCCTAATGTCGTCAGACGAATCAATGGCGGCAATGCATAAATAATGGTGGCAAACAATGCAGGCACTTTACCAATGCCAAATAGCATGAGCACTGGTATGAGGTAGACAAAGCTTGGCATGGTCTGCATCACATCTAGTATCGGTGTAACCACCTTACGCAGCAGCTGACTGCCTGCCATCGCAATACCAATAGGAATTCCAATCACTACTGTGACCAATACTGATACGATGAGCAAGGCAAAAGTATCAATCAACGCGCCCCATAGTCCAAAAGCACCAATGAGAAATAACCCTGCGCCACATGCCAGCGCAAACCAAACCTTACGCACACCAAACCAGCCCAACACCGTAACAAGTGCAATAATCAGCCATGGTGGAATGACCGTTAATAGACGCTCAATGGGTAGCAATAAATAGGTTAATGCCATCGTACTGATGCTGCGAAAGACGTCACCGTAATTTTGAACAACACTTGCCAATGTATTATTGAGCGGCGTTTCCAGTGACCATGAGGGAAAACTTGATGCGAGACCGAACTGGCTCTCACTGCTGGAATTATTAGTAACAGCCGTACTATCGATAGGATCGCCTGTTAAGCTGATACCTAACTTAGCCGCAAGATTGGTAGCAGCCTCATCGGATAGCCATGCTTGCCAAACGTTTGGGTTTTCGCGCAAAAATACCAATGCTTGCTCATCTCCGCTACGTTTACTTTCGCTCATCTCTAAGATAGCGCCATTAAGCTCATCAGAGGTAAACTGTATTTTTTTGAAGACATCTGCTAGTTCAGGATTAGACTCAATAAACGGCGTAGATACCGCGATACCTAAAGGAGAGACAGGGAACCCAGTGACACAATCCATCGTACCATCCGCTCGTAACAAGTCTTGCCAACAGGCATCATTATGAGCAGGAAACGCCAATGGCGCAAAATCGTATTTTGCCATCAGCCCCGTAGGCTGCCAATAGTAGAATAACAGTGGTTTATGCTGCTCAAAAGCAGAGGAGATCTCAGCATCAAGCGCGGCACCTGTTCCGGGGTGGGCGTTGTTAAAGGTATTATCTAAACCCGTATTTTTAAGTAATCGGGTATTGAATATCTCGCACGTCCAACCAGAAGGACAATTCATAAAACGCGACTTACTAGGGTTTTCAGGATCTGTAAACAGCTCAGTGTATTTAGGCAAATCTTGATAGCTGCGTAGGCCTGGGTTTTCTTCTAATACGTAGCTAGGGACATACCAACCTTGGGTTGCTCCGCCCTTGAGCGTATCGCCGATGACCGCCACCTTATTTTGTTCAATGGCTTGTTCCATAATTGGAGATCGTCCAACCCACTGCTCTCCAATGACTTGAATGTCATTCTGTGACAGCGCCGTTTCAAGCGCGGGGCCTGCTCCTGGCACTTCTTCGATGGTACAACCATAACCCTCTTCAGCAATATACTTGAGCACTCCAGAGGTAAACTGACCGCTCTCCCATGTAATCGCGCCAAATTTTATCGGTGACCCGCAAGCTGCTGACGCCGATATAGGCAGTAATAGTGCACTCATACAGAGTAGGCTTAACGCAATCCATTGGCGCATGGGGTGTCCTATTAATAATTAATACGGTGTTATACTTATAGAGCTTAACGAACGCTACTTTAAAATGCTACTTTAAAAACACTGCCATAGCCTTCTTAAACAGTCCACCATAAGGCGGCAACAACAGATTCAGACCATTCAACTTAGATTGTACAAACACCGGCTTCATGTGGCTTAAACGCTCAAATCCTGCTTTGCCATGGTAAGCACCTGTACCAGAATCGCCAACACCACCAAACGGTAAATCATGCTGAGCCACGTGTATCAAAACCTCATTAATACACAGACCACCTGAAACCGTATTATTACGTACTTTTTCTATGCCTCTATGGTTATCACCAAAGACATACAGCGCCAAAGGACGTGGACGCGCGTTAACAAAATGAATCGCCTCGTCAAGCGTCTCATAATGCATCAATGGCAAAATCGGTGCAAAAATTTCATTTTGCATGACTGCACTATCAGGAGCAGGTTCACTCACAATGATTGGCGGCATTAAACGCGTTTCGATATTGGCTTCAACAGCAGTCAGCTGACGTATCTCATCACCTGATAATGCATCTAGGTAGTCTTTAACGCGTTTAAACTGCTGGACATTAATCATACGTGAATAATCTGGGTTGTTTTCGATATTAGGATAATGCTTTTCCATCCACTCTTTTGCCAGACTGATAAACTGCTCATGATACTTGCGCTGAATCAGTACATAATCAGGGGCAATACAAGTTTGACCAGCGTTTAAGGTCTTACCCATCATCACACGATTCACCACTGTCTCTAAATTGGCACCGTCTAATACCATTACTGGTGACTTACCACCAAGCTCAAGCGTGACTGGTGTCAAGTTAGGCGCAGCGGCTGCCATGACTTTTTTGCCGACTGTTGTAGAACCAGTATATAGCAGGTGATCAAAGGGTAGCGAGCTGAATGCCGCGGCAATATCAACTTCGCCGAGTACCACACAAACCATATCTGGCGAAAAATAGCGAGCGATTGCATCAGCAAACGCTTGAGCAAATTGCGGTGCTGCCTCACTCATCTTAATCATCACCCGATTACCTGCCGTTAATGCATCAATCAACGGCCCTACTGCCAAAAATAGCGGGTAATTCCAAGGCACCATAATACCGACCACGCCTAATGGCTGTGGCTGGATTTCGTTGTGAGCAGGCATATACAGGGCTGAAATAGGCGCACGCTGCGTTTTCATCCATTTTTTGCCATGTTTTTTGGCATGGCTGATACCCGTAAAGCTCGGGAACAACTCGGCAAACTGCGTCTCAGATGCGCTACGATAGCCGAAGTCTGCGTTAATCGCTTCCGTAAAACCAATTTGGTTATCGCTAAGCATGACCTCTAAGTTGTCTAACTGAGTCTCGCGTGTTGCCCAATCATTTATTGGCTGCGTCCGGCTAAGTGCTTGCAAGTGTGCAAACTGCGCTTGCATCTCATCGATAGTGTGAGCAGTACTGAGCACTTCAGGCGCGTCTTGTGTTACTGGACTGATATCTACTGAGGTCGGCTCGCTAGCCTTTTTATTATTACCTGTCATTGTTCTTCCTTGTTATATGTATTGGCATCATTCTAGGGCATGTCCTCAATTCAATCGATAGTTATCTAAATGGGTTAAAAATGGCTAAATCTTGCCAAACGGCGTCAAATAGCTGACTAATATCTCGATATTATCTGCGCTATTTTCCTTGTTTGACTGCAATTTATCTCATTTTTATCACCATTTTTAAAATGAGGACACGCCCTAATTCACTATCTTTTAATGTAGCGTAGTGAACAGCGAATGAACAGCAGATTCCAGTAACTCCTACGTTCGTAAAAAAGTGATATGACACATCCTAGCTTATGCCTCTCCTTTATTCGTCACAGATAGTTATGAATTCTGCACAGGTGTAATTTATAGGCTCTCAAGTTAGAGAGTCCTAATTTATAGAATCCCAATTTATAGAATCCCAATTTATAGAAACCTAAATTATAAAGCCTCAACTTATAGAGATGCAGCTTGCACAGACATTGCCTATAGAAGCGCCGTTTACACAGACACAAAATATAACTTTGGGTGCCAATCTCAAAAACTGCTACACTTAATGCCAGAAATTAACACCTGCAAAACCTTAATAATGTATATCTAAAGATCAGACAACAATAAGACTGCCACTCTCATGGAAAACACCACACAACCGCTCAACGAAATGCTTGTCACTAAATACCTATCAACAGCCGACTATAACCCGACTCATGATGCGATGTTACAACGCACGCTTGAGCGCATTGCGTTAAAAAAAGAACAAGACTTACGGACGCCTGACGAGCTATGGATTGTCGATCATAATGATGTTTATACTCTTGGGCAGGCAGGTAAAGAAGAGCACATACTGCAACATACTGACACCCCTATCATCAAGACCGATCGTGGTGGACAAGTCACTTGGCACGGTCATGGTCAGTTGGTTATTTACTGGTTGTTTGATTTGCATAGTTTGGGCTGGAGTGTGCGCAACTTGGTATCACATGCAGAGCAAGCGATCGAAGATGTGATCAATGAGTGCTTACAAGAATCTGATGCCTCGAAGAGTGAAAATATCAGCGCTCATGCACGCCGTGACGCACCTGGGGTTTATTTATATGCGGATACTTCTACACCAGATAGTAATGCCGATACGCAAACCAACGATACACCTGTTGATGATAAAATCATGCTAGGTAAAATAGCCTCACTCGGTTTTAAGATTAAGCACGGTTTTAGTTATCATGGTATCGCGTTAAACGTCAATTGCGACTTGGCGGCGTTTAATGCGATTAACCCTTGCGGTTATGCTGGCATGCAAATGCTGCGCTTATCAGATTTCGTCAATATGACTGAAAACGCTGCACCATCGCTCAGTTATTCGCAAATCACACAAAAATTGATTGATAATATTGCTAAGCGTCATGCCGGTATTATTGAGTTACGAGCGATCGCACCAAAATAAATGCTTTGAGTCCATTTTTGCATAATCTTTTTTTGCATAATATCTTGCCCGCTTAGACTTAAGCATTTTGAGAAAATTTGTAGCAAACTTGCTATAATCGCTGTCGGTACAATTGGCGCAGCGATTATATGATAATAGCGCAGTCAAACCCTTATATATTATTCAAAGATTCAAAACAAAAGAAAACTGGAGCAGTTTATGGCTGATTTTAATAAAATTCTAGATGCAGGCGACGTAGATAACGGCATCATCAACGTAGTAGTAGAAATTCCAGCTGGTAGCAGTCACAAAATCGAATGGAATCGCGAGCTAGCAGTATTTGAGCTTGATCGTATTGACCCACAGATTTTTGCCAAGCCTTGTAACTATGGCTTTATCCCACAAACGCTTGACGAAGATGGCGATGAGCTAGATGTGTTATTGCTTACTGAGCAACCATTACCAACTGGCATTTTCTTAAAAGCCAAAGTAATCGGTGTGATGAAGTTCGTCGATGATGGTGAAGTAGATGACAAAATCGTCGTCGTACCTGCTGACGACCGTGACACAGGCAACGCTTACAACAGCCTAGCTGATTTACCAAAACAGCTAATCAACCAGTTAGAGTACCACTTCAGCCATTACAAAGACCTGAAAAAACCAGGTAGCACTGTGGTTGAATCTTGGGACGATGTTGCAGAAGCGAAAGAAGTGATTAAAAAGTCTATCCAACGCTGGAAAGATCTATAATTTATCAAAGATTGGCAGAAATGCTGATACAGATAGATACTAAAATACCGCAATCATCATTTTGATTGCGGTATTTTTTTGCTTGAATATTTAAATGTTCAACAGACCCTGTTTATAAAGCCGTTATAATAAACAAGACATCATCTTTAAATTTTTACGTTGCAATAAGGACAATCATGTTTAACCCCGACCCTAGCGCAAAGTCAGTCAACTCAAAACTGCCAAAAGCGGTCATTATGATGATCGAAAAAAACAATATAGTCATGGCCATCAAAACACTGGCTGAAGATGAAAACATCAGTATGGATGAAGCCAAGGTACGGATTGATGCCTATGAGACGCAGCTAAAGGTAAAACAGCAGCAAAAACTCAATACTATCGCCAGTAAGCAAGGCATACCTCATCAAGCTATCAGCTTTGATAGAGAGCCCGAAACCGAAGATGAATCTGATAAATTGGTGAAAAACCGTCTCAAAGCCAATAAAAAAGGTAAATCATTCAAAAACCTACAGGATGGCGTAGACGGCAAACTAAATGATTTAGGATGTAAAAAACCACTACTACCTTATTGGACAAAACGGTTGTTGGTTATTGCTGTCATTATGGCAGGACTGTTTTGGATACTGTGGCAAGTGTTTGGTTAGAATTCCGTACCGAGTAACCAGAGCTAATTTAAGTAGTTCCATTATGGCGGTCTGTTTTAAGTGGTCTGCTAATCCATTTGAGGGGCGAAATAGCTGGCTCCCTTAGGGTATACTCTACGCTAACTATAACTTCATAAGGGTTTTAAATGCCAGATACCTATATAGAGATTTACACCGAGCATCAAAGTGATACTTGCTTAGAATGGGTAAATAGCATGGTTAAAATGCTGATGAACTTCTACGAAGACACAAGAGGATTAACATGGTCAGGGGTATATTCAGAAACTTACCAAGGTAAAGGGTACACTTTCGTCCATCTAGCTACTTTACTCAAACACAGTGAACATGATGCTTATAAATTACTTTTTGATTTCATTCAAGAACGATGCCTATTACTCATTAAAAACCGCCCTGATGACTGTCATATCTTATTGACTCCGCAGTCCTCAACAGATTACAAAGATGGTTTAGGTCTAGGTAATAGCCAGACTACTCAAAAATTCATCCAATTTCCTAATGTTGGAGTAACTACTTCAAGATTTGCAGGTTATAGACGAATAGAGGTCATCATGGCGCATAAAAAAACTGGGTTTAGTGTCATTGCTAACGATCATAGAAGTCAGATTGGCAATACAGAAATAGCAGGTCAGTATCTGTATTCTAGAATACAGTTTTATAAATATTTACCTAAGGAGGCTATTTGGTATTAGAACACTTTAGTATTCAATAATTATACATCATCAATCTACACGACAAGTATCACTTGAAGTACACTACGATTATCAGAACAATTCAACCTATTGATACTACTAACCTACAGCCTACAGTTCGAGTCCTCACTAGAGTGTCAAACCAGTAAAAGCACTTGATTAGTTCGCCATAGGTATGCCCAAAATATAAATCCTCTAAACGATAACTCATCTGTTAATAGTCGAATCGATTCATGAACTTGACTTTAAACCTATAGTTCGAGTTGTATGCCGTTTTACCATATATTTTCCCAGCAGGGGCAAACAAAATGCTGGTAATTGAAAAGCACCCAGTAACGGTAAAAACACCGCACCCATAAAAGGTGCCGTTATGGTGTAAGCAAGCAATACATTGCGTCCACCGCACACCAACGCAGCGATGATGGCGTTTTCATAGCCAAAACGCCGATATATTATGTAAGCCGTAAAATAAAACACCAATGCCAATACAAAACTTAGCACCAGTAACAACAATGCTTGCCACGGATTATGATCAAAGGTGGTACGAAACCCTGCCATCAGTCCAAGTGGAAACAACATCAGCAGTAAAATATTAAACTGCCCAATTTTGGGATAGTAACGCGACAAAACAGCAGGTAAAACGAACCGGCGCACTCCAAAAGCTAATACTATTGGCATAACAATATAAATCAACAAACGATTGACATAAGTGCCAATGTCTATGTGCGCATTTTTATCGCCCAATAGCCACAATACGCCTAATAATGTACATGGCATAATGAGCGTAGCAGCGATAGTTTTTGCTGTCGCCAGTTGTGCATCAAATCCCACCGCATTGACCAGTGCACCACTTCCAAATAACGGAGCAGTAGCACCAAGACCTGCAATCGCCAACAGCCAATCGCCACGCACACCAAGCGCATAGGCAATTAGTATTAAAGCCAGACTTATACCTCCGCTTTGTAACAAGGCAAAAACCCACACATAGCTTGTCGCTATACGCTTTAACAGTGCATATTGATCGATGCCGAGTAAAGTAAAAAACATTAAGAAAAACAGCATTTGAGGTAAATATATCAATACCACATTGGATACATCTGGAAAAACAAAGCCAAAAACTGCGCAAACGGGCATAATTAATGTGCTATGACGCGCAATAAACCGAAGAAGCATGACCTTTCCTAATAAAAAACATTCATATAAAAAGGTATGACTCCCCTTTTTTACCATCCATTATGCAAATGGGTTCCACATGATACTACTTTAGTATTTTAATTACCTAATCATACCACTGTGACGGTTTGCTACTTTTTTGGCCCAATCAGATAAACCTCATGTAAATTGAGAACACACCCTAAAAAGATGCCAGCCCGAACGCTCGACGATATATCTGCTATTATAGCGACAACGTACAAATGTATATTCTAAAGCAACTCTTTTGAGACTCACCATGATCCTTCTGCATACCTCGCTCACCAGCAAGACAACCCTTTTTTTAACAGCAGCGATATTATCCGTGTCGGCACTGGCTGCTGATTTTAACCAAACCCAATATTTGGCTGATCAAGCTGATGCTGATGCTGATGCTCAATATAATCTTGGAGTGATGTACGACACTGGCAAGGGTGTGCATCAGAATTACGCCAAAGCGGCTGAGTGGTATCGAAAAGCAGCGGACCAAGGTTATGCTAAAGCTCAATTTAATCTTGGCTTGGCTTATTACAAAGGCGAAGGCTTACGTCAGGATTACGCCAAAGCAGCTGAGTGGTTTGAAAAAGCAGCGGACCAAGGCGATGCTGAGGCTCAATATAACCTCGGGTTGATGTACGATCAAGGCGAAGGTGTTCGTCAGAATAATGCTACTGCTAAAGAATGGTTTGGTAAATCTTGCGACAATGGGAATCAAGATGGTTGTAATGAGTTTCAGAAATTAAATTCAAAATAGAGAGCCTTAGAGCTTTGCAGATAAGATAAAGAGGTTATTGAAAATAACCTCTCAACTTTACGCTGCTCAATCTTCAGCGCTATTGATCCAACCAAACTCTTTCTTTTCTTATAGACATTTATATCGACTAACGGCAGCCATTAAGCGTAATCATCTATTTCGTTTATATAGGTAAGAGAGCTTTCAACGGCTGCCGAAACACCTTGAGATATGAGAAAGTTTATTAGTTTATTGGTGGACAGATTTTTTCATTTAAAGTAATATCAACAAATTTTCTTCCTGATTCATCATAAAAATATAGTAAAAATGTATATCCATTTGCCTGCTGAAACTTGGCGTCGAATAATTCACTGCAAAAACTTCGCGTCTTTTCTGCAGTAGTAAATTCTTGATGAAGAAATTTTTTGAATTCATTAAAATGTATATCATCTATCTGATTTTGCAAATCTAACGTATAAGAATAAACAGCAATACTTGGTGAATGAAAAACGCTAGTTACTTCAGTATTTGCGTCAATCATAATAGGTAAGCTATCAGCAAGCTCATTATTTATTTCAGTAAAAGCTTTGGCAGCTAATTTTTTATCTATATATTTATAGTTTCTATCTACAATCCCCTCTTCTAGAAATAATTGATCAAGCTCTGCAAACTCAGCGTGCACGCTACTGGTTGATAAACTAATAAAAAACATAACTTGCATAAACCTAATAAAAAAAACCCTCAAAGCCCACTCCTAAAATATAATTTAATAAACTATAACTATACCAAAAAATAGTCGACTTTTCCTATAATTTCTTTCATATCAGAGCCAACAAATCCTTTAATCTGACAATACTCATCAGTAAGTATTCCGAAAAATAGGCTGTGTAAGGTTAAGTTTGCTATCAGTCGAACTTAAGAAAATATGATGACAGTAAGATCAATAAGTTAGATATAATATTTGTGCTATCTGGCACTGACTTTCTTATATCCAAATTATATTGAACTGGCTATAATACCAATTTGCTTAGGCTATAAACCACTAAGGTCGATATGGTATGACTATCAAGCTACATAAGTAAAACTTTATAAGTTTATAAGTGTGGATTTCACGACAGAAGCCAAATTTTACGCTGCTCAATCTTCAGCGCTATTGACCCAGCCAAACTCTTCTAGGATTCGCATCCATTGATCGTCTAATCCCGCCTTTAGCAACAACGGCTCACCAGTGACCGGATGGCTGAGCGCTAAAGTCTGGGCATGCAGCAGCATGCGCGTACAGTCATATTGAGTACGAAAAAACCGCGTATGACGTATATCACCGTGACTGGTATCACCCACAATGTGATGGAATAAATGCCTCATATGTCGACGCAGCTGATGCTTACGTCCAGTCTCAGGAGTCAAACGCATAAGACTATAACGGCTAGTGGCGTGTTTTTTTGATACCGCAAATGGTAGCTCAATTTGTGCCAAACTCTGCCAGTGGGTAACCGCTTCTTGAGCAGGTTTGTCCAAGTTGGCAAACTTGTCAGCGATGGCATCGGGCTTAAAGCTCAACGCATAATCAACGCTACCCTGCTCTGACATAAAGCCGCGCACCACCGCTAAATACTGCTTGGTCACCTGGTGTGCAGTAAACGCCTCGGTCAGACTACGTGCCACAGCTGAGCTTTTGGCAAACAACAACACGCCCGATGTAGGCCTATCCAACCTATGCACCGGAAACACATGACAACCCACCGCATCACGAGTGAGTTGTAGGGCAAAGCGCGTCTCGCCTCTATCCAGCCAGCTGCGATGCACCAATAAACCAGCTTCTTTATTAATCGCTACCAGATGTTCATCTTCATAGATGATTTCTATTTGATTGGCGACGTCGCTTTCGGAGCCCGTGTTTTCGATATTCATGTTTTCAGTGCCCATACTTTAGGTCTTGATGAAGCCGTTTCATCGTATAAGTTGTGCTAACTTTTAACAGAATCTAGGGTCTGTCCTCATTTTTAAAATGGAGGAACGCCCTAGCCAAAACGCTGTTGCAAATAAGCATTGATATCATTAGATTCATACATCCATTGGACATCGTCGTTTTCTTGAATACGTAAACAAGGCACTTTTATCCGCCCACCATTTTCAGCAAGCTCATTGCGAAATTGCTCATTATTTTTTGCATCTCGCAGCTCAACAGGCACATTCAACTTGTGAATTTGACGGCGGACTTTGACGCAAAAAGGACAAGATTGAAATTGATATAAAGACAATCCCTCACCAGCCTGATTAACTAAAGCTTGCTCTTCCTCAGTGCGAGTCATGGCTTTACCTTGAGTCATGACACTTATACCAGCGATAATTCGCCCTAGACCTTCTCGTAGTAATTTAACTAACATCCTTACCTCTTCAAATTATATTATTTGGTTTTTTTGACCCTTTGAGAGTCAATCATCAATCTATATTTGTGTGATTGTTAATGCTTCTCGGGTATACACACTTTAGCACTCATACTTTTTAAAACATCAAAAAAGCACCCTACCAACTATTTTTACTTCATTTCAAAGCATATATCTCTCAACGTCAGTGATGCTCACCAGGGAGTATTTTTGCAAAAATACGCTGTGCCAGGTTGGGTTTTCTATCCCTCGTTCGAGCAGCAGTCGAGCTAGGAAATATACGATAACCAATGGACTGAATACTCACATTAAATGAAGGCATCAAAGAATAACTGGCCGAGGCAAACTTGCCCATGTTACTGGCAATACTATTGGGCTTGTCGACGATAGCTCTTGCAACCATCATTGCTGCTTCATCAGGCATCAACGCTGGCATATAGCGATATAGCTTGGTTGGAGCAATCATAGGTGTACGAACCAATGGCATAAAGATATTGGTGACTTTAATATTGTCACCTTTCACTTCCGCTGCTAAACAACGGCTAAAAGCATCCAATGCAGATTTGGAAGCCACATAAGCGGCAAATCTTGGGCTATTGGCCAACACACCAATCGATGAAATATTGACAATTTGACCCGTTTGACGTCCAATCATCGTTGGTAAAAACCCTAAAATAATTTTGACGGCCCCAAAATAATTGATTTCCATGGTACGCTCAAAATCATGAAAACGATTGACTGACTCATGGACTGAACGTCGAATCGAACGACCTGCATTATTTACCAATATGTCGATATGCTTAAAGTCAGCTAGGATTTTTTGACTTGTAGCCTCAATGGCAACCATATCAGTGAGGTCACACGCATAGTAGTTTGCCTTACCACCCAATCTTTCTATTTTATCTTTGACCATTTTTAGCTTGTCTTCGGTACGTGCCAATAAAATAACATGTGCACCGCACTCACTAAGCAAAAAAGCGGTACGCTCACCGATACCACTTGAGGCACCAGTAATAATAATGATTTTGTCTTTAACAACGCTAGTGATTGCTGTCTTTGATGGATTGGCCATAAAAATTCCTTTTTGTTTGTCCCATTCCTATGATCGTTCGATTATAGAATAACAAGAAAACATAAGATAAAGTGAATTAAGGTAAAGTGAATAATAAAACTACGGTCTTATTCAGATAGGGTGAGGGCTTTAGAATTTCAAAAGCCAATAAAGGCATGGTTGTCTGATTTAAAATTTTGGTGATTTATTCATGGGCTTTTAAAAAATCTTCAACGGCCTGAAACTGCCCTGCGGTACTCTCTTCGCTATACATGGCTTGCCTAAAAGCGTTGGATTTTGGAATACCTGTCGTATACCAAGCGATATGTTTGCGCGCGATGCGGCAGCCAGAGTATTCACCATAAAAGGCATATAACTCTTGCAAATGTGTTAATACAATTTCTTTTATTTCACTGATACCGGGCGCATCAAGATGCTCACCAGTCCGTAAGAAATGTCTGATATCACGAAATAACCATGGCTGACCTTGAGCGGCGCGGCCAATCATAACGGCATCACAGCCAGTCAGTTCGTACACACGCTGTGCTTTTGTCGGGCTATCGATATCACCGTTAGCAATGACTGGGATACTGATGCTTTCTTTGACTTCACGTATCAGATCGTAGCGCGCCTCTCCGGTATACATATCCTCTCGCGTACGCCCGTGTATAGCGATAGCAGCAATACCGGCTTGCTCTGCCCGCTTGGCCACTCGTAAAATATTTTCGCGGCCATTTTCATAACCCAGTCGCGTCTTCAGAGTGACTGGTGCATCCACCGCATTCACAGCAGCATCTAACAGACGGGCGACTAAGTCTTCATCTTGTAATAATGCAGATCCTGCCAGCTTGCGGCATACTTTTTTGGCAGGGCAGCCCATATTGATATCGATTATTTGCGCGCCATTATCAATCTGATAACGCGCCGCTTCCGCCAACTTATCTGGCTCGGCTCCTGCTATTTGCGCTGAAATAGGGGCAATTTCACCATCAAAATTGGCACGGTATAATGATTTTTTGCGAGCGTATAGCGCGGTATCGGCGATGATCATCTCGCTCACCGCATGACCTGCGCCAAATGATTTGCACAATTTACGAAACGGGTTGTCAGTCACGCCTGCCATAGGGGCAACCATCAAACAGTTTTCAATCGTAAGACCACCAATATTTAACGGCTGTAATAATGGATGCTCAGATACTGGCAAAGACGAGAGTGAAATAGGAGAATCTATAGACATAAAAAACGGCTTGATTTACGAGGAAAACAAGCCGTTATTCTAAGGGTTCGTACGCGTATTGCAAGCTATTCACGTGAATAACTTGCATCAATAAACACTACTTTATCATCATTGAGCGTATTACTTATCAAACACACTACCCTGCTCTAAAGTAATATCTTCATCGTGTTCTTGCATGCGCCACGGTAAACTGTCAGGCGATACATTTAAGAAATGCAGATACTTTTCAAACTGATCTATGATGTCATTGATAACCGATTCTGTTTTATAACCATACAAATCATAGGTTTGACCCCCGCGGCGTAAATATACCTCGGCACGGTGATGATGCTCTTGTGGCAATTCTCCTGCAGTCGCTTCGGTATAATCAGGCGCTTCGTGCTCAGATAGACGTACCTCATACCAAAACTCGACATCATCGCCACGATGTAATTCTAGTACGGCACGGTTGTTTATCGCATCATAGTTAACATCAGTAATCCAACCCGTTTCTGCAAACTTTTCTGATACTTCTACCATCGACGGCATAACCACATTTTTGATATACATCAATACCTTGTCACGAGTTGGCTGCTCAGTAATATAATCAATACGGTCACGCCATGCTGACGGCTTAAGTAGATGTGGTGGTAATCGGTTGTCGTTATCTAAGCTTTGATCGCGATGACCTTCAATCCGTAACGCACGCCACATACCAAAGATAGAAATCAATATGATAACAGCGAAAGGCAACGCACTGACAATAGCAGCAGTTTGCAATGCTGTCAGACCGCCTGCCAATAGTAACACTGCCGCTACAGCACCTTCTGTCACTACCCAAAAAGTACGCTGCCACCATGGTGTATCGCTACGGCCACCAGCAGCGAGTGAATCAATAACCAATGATCCTGAATCTGATGAAGTCACAAAAAACGTGATGATGAGCAATATCGTCAGCGACGACACAAACTGAGTAAATGGCAAGTTTTCAAACAATTTAAACAAAGCGATGGCTTGGTTGTTTTGTACCTCACTAATCAGCGAAGTATAGCCATCCATCATAATCATATGTAGAGCCGTATCACCGAACACAGCAAACCAAAAGAATGTGAAAAAGGTAGGTACCAGCATAACGCCTAGCACAAACTCACGAATAGTACGACCACGGCTGATTTTGGCAATAAATAGCCCAACAAACGGAGCCCAAGCAATCGTCCATGCAAAGATAAACAGCGTCCAACTACCGATCCAGTCACTACTCTCGTAAGCTTGTAAACTAAAGGTACGCTCAACAATATTACCTAAATAGCTGCCCGTATTTTCCATAAAGGCATTTAGGATAAATATGGTAGGACCCACAATGAATACAAAGACCATCAGTGATGTGGCCAGTACCATATTGAGTATCGACAGCCGCTTAACACCTTTATCCATACCTGCTAGCACCGATACTAAGGCAGCCGCTGTAATGACAGCAATGGCTATCACCTGTACTGTGGTATTAACTGGAACAATATCGGGTAGCAAATAGTTAAGACCGGCATTAATTTGCGATACTGACAAACCTAAGCTGGTGGCGATACCAAACAACGTACCCAAAATAGCGAATACATCAACCGTATGACCGATAGGTCCATGGATTTTTTCACCAATTAATGGATACAAGGTGGAACGCATAGACAATGGTAATCCATGACGAAACGCGAAATAAGCGAGCGACAGCCCCACCACACCATAAATAGCCCAAATGTGAAAACCCCAATGAAAATAAGCAATTTGCATTGCCTCTTTTGCTGCATGAATGGTTTCGGGCGTAGATAAAGGTGGACTGGCAAAATGAATAACAGGTTCTGCTACCCCATAAAATAGTAAAGCGATACCGTACCCTGCTGAAAACAGCATGGCAAACCATTCTAGAAACTTATATTCAGCCTCTCCATGGTCTGGTCCAAGCTTGATATTGCCATATGATGAAAATGCCAACACAATGATAAACAGTAAAAATATGGCAACCGCCAACATGTAAAACCAACCAAAAGTCTCGGTCGTAAAGGTTAGTACAGAACTAAATAACTCACCTGCAGCTTCTGGGTTAATGGCAGTACCAACAACCAATAAAATCATGACGATAGCAGCTGGCAAAAATACGGGCAGTAAAATAGTGGATCGAGCAGTTTTATCTTTCATAAAAGTGATCTCACAAAATAGGTTTTCAATTATTATTTAAAATCAGTCTCTAACAAGAGACCTAAGACGATAGGAGTTTCCGTTATTAAGATAACAATCGTTAAAGATAGCCGTTAAAGCGAGTCATCAAATAGAATCACTAAAACTAGAAAAAACTGCTTATTATCATAAATAGCAAATACGCAAATAATGGCTTATTAATAAACAACGCCTGCAATATAGGTATAAAAAATATTTTTGACGTTTATTAAAATAACAATGGAACAACATGCGGTTATATGTAGCATATTTATCGTGATGA